>JAKPII010000514.1 GCA_029549885.1 Planctomycetota bacterium | reverse complement strand
CATCCTCACGAAACTTAACGACCATTCAAACCGCGACGAGGACTTACAATCGTCGAGTCACCCGGATTCTGAATTTGTTTGGGTTAACAGAGACGTCATTAGGAAGAGCCTGGAGAGTTATTCGGAATTCACAAAAGTGATAAAGTACTTGCCGCGGCACGCTACTGACGACGCCAAAACAAGCGTGACCAAGGCCGTAAATGGGGTGACAATGGGAATCCCGTCCGATGTGCGGGATCGCGTTTTGAAGATACCCGACTCAACAGCATGGGGTAGCGTTTCTTTAGACACACTGTCCAAGTGTGTGGTCAAGCCGGCGCAAGAGTTTATGAATCTGGGTCAATTGGACTACGTTGAATGCTTTACTACCTATGAGTGGCGGCCGGGAGAAGCTTTTCCCTGGGATCAGGAGTCGGATGCTGAATGTCAGCAATTAGTTTACCTGCTACTGCCACAACAACAGTTTCCTTCAGACGTCCGCGAGGCGGCAGAGGAGATGAGAATCAAACTATGTGAAGAACCCTGGAATGTGCGGGGAATCACCGAGCAAGATGTAGAGCGACGCCCGTGGTTTGTCGGGCGATGTTTTGTGGAATTCCTCTCCCGCAAGCATTTTACGGCCGAGGAGCAGAAGCTTATCTCGGAGTCGCAGGGCTTTGTCTTTGAACATCTTAGAAAACTTCCGATAAGCGGCTGGGACACCAGCGGACAGGATGGGTACGCCGGGGACTGGCGCCAATCATGGAATGAAGTTCGTAAAAGGCTTGAGGAACTGGCGAAAAGCCTGGGGGTGGATTCTGGAGGCTCCGAGGTAGCGCGGGTCCAGGAAGTGGTGAAGGTTGTAAAAAAATGGGAACAAGAACGTCGTGAGGGTGGGAAAAAGACGTCTGCCAGGCAGGAAAAGATCGGCAATCTAAGAAAAGAACGCGCAAAGCTGGAGGAACGGAGGCAAGAGATCCTGCGCCAGAAACAGGAGATTGATGCATCGGACCCCCGTGATGATGAGTTAGATAAGGAAGAAAGTGAGGTGAAAGAGAAGATTCAAAAACTGGACGAACAGATTCGAAACGAAAGCGCCCAAGCGGATGCAAACCACTTTTCGATACCAGAAGGAAAGGTCGGCGATTTTTGGCGGCGGTTGACGGGTTCGCAATATTTTGGCGATGCGTCGGAAGGTCTCGCTGAATCCGACAAGAAGGAGGGCTGACAATGTTACGTATTAAGACGTGGCTATCGCTCGTTGCCTTGACACTGTTGGTCTATGCCCCAAGCAAATACCCCACTGCGCAGGTTACAGATGCGGTCGAGTTGCCACGGGCCGGCGACGGACAGTGGCGGCTGAACCCTAATTCCTCCCCAGAGGACATCTACCGCCAAGTGGCCAACGGGGCAACCGCTTACTTGCGAAGCCAAGTTCCGCTGGAGTGGCGACAAATGTGGAGTGCCCAGCGGGCATTGGCCGAGGCTGAGGCTTTGGGTAAGCGAGTATCCCAGTTGGAAGGTGTTGCCGATCGGATGCCCGTCATCGGTGTGGGCAGAGCATGCCGCATGTTTGAGCCGTGGAATCGCCTGGCGGTAAACGGCGAGGCAGTCCCCTACGAAACTGACGCAGCACCGTCGTCCCGTGGTGGACCCGATAACGAGGTAGTCGTTGGCACAGGGGAATTGCTTTTGGAGGAGACCGATATTTCACTACCGGACCGCGGCGGTCTGGGACTGTCATTCGTCCGATACTACAGTTCTCACGTGGGTTACGATGGCCCACTGGGCCCCGGCTGGGACCATAATTGTAACCAGCGAATCGTTGCGGAAGGTAATCCAAGTAAGCCTACAGCGCTGATTTGGTACACTGGTCGGCGGCCGATTCGCTTTGAATGGAAAAATGGAACCTGGGAGCCTGAACCAGGGGCTTTCTACCAACTTACCTTAAACGATAATCAAATCACAATAGAAACCCCGCTCCGCGTGCGTCTAACGTTTACAGCTACGTCCAGCTCCGTGGGTGGAGGGCGTTGGCGCATCGCGTCCATCGCATCCCGACACGATCAGTGGCGGGCGAATGTCATACGGTTTACGTATTGGCCGGGATCAGATCGTCTCCAGGTCGTCGAGGACGCATACGGTAACCGTCTTCAGTTTGGATATGACCCGTCTGGAAAACTCACCGGAGTTGTATGCGGCCATCTCGCTGTCTTGTACCAATATGACGAACTAGGACGGCTGACGCGGGTTGTGTTACCGCGAGTTGCGACCGAGTTGACCAAGACAGCGGACGTAACGTGGGAGTATCGGTACGGCACCGGACTGGACGGGCGGACACGGCTCGTAGCCATTATTCCCCCCAAAGGAGAACCAGAGAAGCACTATTCGTACGAGACTGATTCGAATGCGCCCGCATACGGACGTGTGGGAGGGATCGTCCTCCGGGGTGCTGGAGACACGCCCTCGGTTGTGGAGTGGCGATTCGAAACCATTCATAAGGAAAAGACCTGGACCGTCATTTACAAACAACCTCTCCCCCTTCCGGAAGAGCGATGGACTTTTCCAGAAATCGGCAGGTGGCCAGGATGTTACCCATTGTGCCGGGAAATTCCTTCGCAGAACGCAACATGGAGCTGGGTACACAACGCGGCCGGCCAGAAGCTCGAGGCCCGCTCTCCGCTCGGGCAAGTGACCCGATGGGAATACGCTAGCGATCATCGTGATTCGCGCTTTCGGGGCAATTTACTGGCAAAGCGGGAAAAGGCTCGCCCCGGATCTGGTTTGCTGATTGTGGAGAGGGGGTGGGAATGGACTTACCACAAGGATATTGCACTGCCCATTGAGGCTGTTGTTTACCAGATTGAAAATGGGGGTGCCAAGCGGGTTTTGTTGCGTCAAAGTTACGAATACGATCCAACAAACCTGGAAGTTAGCATTGAGCGCGTTGGTGATACGGAAACACGAATTGTCCGAAACCGGTATGGATTACCGGTGGTCATTTGGGATGGGCGTGGTTGTGCCACGGTCCATCGTTATTATTCTCGGTTTAACGAAGGGCTAGCCAGTGAAGGGAATGGCGGTCTGCTAGCCGAGACTATTGCGGATGTCACGCAGAGCACATTAACTCAAGCTCTCCGTGTGGCAGGGGTATCTCTGTTGAGAGATGAGCGTCTGCCGGAACGCCAGGCCGAGGGCAAACCGTGTCAACGAACGAGTCGATACGGGTATGATTGGCTGGGCCGGCGCGTCAAGGAGATCTACCCAAGCTACACAGTTTACCATGTGCTCAATAAGCGCGGATTGAGGTTGGCGCTTCTCGATACCCGCTCCGATCTCACGGTCTATGACTACGATGCGGCCTTAAGGCTCGTTGCACAGTGGCAGAGGTTTACTCCTTTGCTCTTGGCTGTTTACCGTGGGGAACAACGGGTGGACACACCCGGCCATTTTGTG
>JAKPII010000479.1 GCA_029549885.1 Planctomycetota bacterium | reverse complement strand
CCCTCTAACTCCCGGTGCCGGGGTTTCGAACCCACCGGGGGGCCAACCCACAGCTCAGTCAATAGTTGCACCTGAGACCGATCGCGTCGAGGTCAAACTGGAGGTTTCTGGCAAAGTGGGCAATCCGAAGACCGGCACCTCGAACCTGAAGCTTGAGGCTGACCTGGTTTACGAGGAGCAGATTATCCAGACTGGGGATGCGGTTTCCCAGCCTGTTCAGGCCCTGCGTCTCTATGAAAATGCTGAGGCCAAGATTTGGCTAAACGATTCTTTGATCCATCCCGTGCTGCGAGAAGACCGTCGTTACCTGGGCGTCTATTTCGCAGAAGGGAAGGGCGAGTTATTTTGTCCCGAGGGACCGCTCACACGAGACGAACTTGACCTAGTGGACGTGCTTGGAAACACCGCCGTCATCGACTTGTTACTTCCGCGCACTGCCGTTCGAGAAGGGAATGAATGGGACGTCCCGGACCAAGTGCTGGGCGTCTTTCTCGGTTTAGAAACGGTCACATCAAACACTGTCAAGTGCCGTGTTAGCGAAATCCTTCCCGGGGGAGTCATCCGCGTGGAAATGTCGGGAAGTCTTCGCGGGATCGTCCTTGGAGCAGTGACGCAGGCAGAGCTTTTGGCGAGGTTTCAGTTTCCGTTATCGCGGCGGAAGATCGGCTGGTTAGGGATGGTTATACGAGAAACACGTGGGGCGAGCTTTGTGGATCACCCTTTCGAGCTGACCTCCAGACTCCAAATCGTGCGAAACCCCGCTAACGATCCGAAGGTGGTCAAGTACAGACCTGGGGTACCCCTCACGTTTCCACCCCTGCCAGAGCACTTGAGGTTGGTACACCGGGATGAGGCAAAAGGTTGGCAGCTCACTTACGATCGCAAGTGGTATCTTGTCTCAAGTTCGCCGGATATGACAGTCTTTCGAATGGTCGATCGACAAGGGCAAGTTGCCCAGTGCAATATCGCCCCGTTGGCTTCTCGGGAAACGAAACTTACACTTGCTGGCCTCCGTGACACGGTGAAGGAAATTCTTGGTGAGAACTTCGGGCGAGTTATCGACGGTAACGAGCTCACAAGTCCGACAGGCCACCAGATGTTTCATGTGCACGTAGCTGGCCAGGTTTCGGATGTTCCCATCCATTGGATCTACTACGTGATGACGACGCCTGACGGTAAAAATCATGCCGTCGTCTTCACGGTGGAAGAGAAGACGCTGGAGCGGTTTGGAAATGGTGACCGGGAATTAGTAGATGGTTTTGAGTTCTTGCAACCGGCCGAGGTTCCGAGAATTTCCCAAGGCCCGCCGACGCCAATTCGATGAAGTTATCTCTAGAAGGTGGGAGTTGTCCCCCAAGTTCGCCTTCCTGCCAAACGTGACAGTAGATGACTTAGCAAAGGAGCACGTTGAGTTGGTCAATGTCGATTTCCCGCGCGTGCTCGAGCGTTTTGCGATGCCTCTTGCCTTGCTAGGGATGACGGGACATAATAAGGTTGAAGTTGCATAAAAGTGAAGTGTCGAAATGTTGGCGCCGTAGCCAAGCGGCTAAGGCAGCGGATTGCAAATCCGCCATTCGTCGGTTCGAATCCGACCGGCGCCTCTTAGCAGGAAGAGTCAATCTCTCTCGATCTTCCTCGTGAATGTGGCTTCTCTGATTTGGCCACGGCTTTAAGGGCGAAAGACTAGTCTTTTCGCAAAGAAGACCGCGGTCCAGTCTCAGGACCCGACGATTCGGTTTACTCGGAAAACGTGTTACTGGTCGGGTAATCCTCACTTTTGGAATCCGCATTCTCCAGGGGCACGCGCGGTTATTGCGCTCCAACGTGTCTGGAAATGCAACTGTTCTTGTGGAAACCAGTTGGTAGTATCCCACCGGGTACCGGGCGGCGCCCTATAGTTTCTTGCATGGAACCTTTGACAGCTCGCAGTCTGTGTTGCCAATCCTGCGAGAGTGGTGATCGGTGAGAGTGCTTGGGGTGATTACTGGAAGATCGGGTGCCATGTCACGGGCTCGATGGGTGTTACTGACTTGCACGATGCTATTAGGCTTCCTCACCGGAAGTGCCTTGATCGTCTTTCAGAAGGACGCTGCGGAAAGACGTTCTTTTCTCGATCAGGTCAAAAGCGGCAGTTCCATCGATATTGCCGACATTCGGGGCCTTCGGGGATCACCTGAGGATCTCAAGACACAGGCCTACCAGCATACGAGAAGAAAACTTGCCAAGCTGAAAGAACGATGGCCGGGTTGTCGGTTTGTTTATCTCTTGGGGCGAAGACCCGACGGCCAAGTGTTCTTCTTCGCCGACAGCGAGGATCCCGAGGGGGCTACCGCATCACTACCCGGCGAACCTTACCACGAGGCTTCCGACCGAATACGTTGCTCCTTTGATCACGGAGAGCCGTTTACTGAGGGGCCACTAGCAGACCGTTGGGGCTTGTGGGTCTCTGCGATTGTGCCCATTGTGGATCCGGAGACTAATTCCGTCGCGGCCGTCCTTGGGGCCGATATTGACGGCTGGCAGTGGTACAAGGATGTCGTGGCTGGGGCTTTACCCTACGTGGTTGCGCTGTTCATTGCTGTTTGTGTCCTGGAGTCGAGTATTTTGCTACTTGTTTCCTGGAGAATTCGAAAATGCAAAACACGGTCACGCACGTCGAAGAATGTGGCGGTTTCCTGTAATACCATGAGAGGCCTCATTGTGGCGATTGGTGTTCTTGGGGTAATATTCCTCGGCGTGGTTGTGTGGGAAACCTGCAGCTGGACGAAATATCTTGTGGAAATGTCCGCGGCCGAAAAAACCAGAACGTTAGCGCGGTTTAACAGAGAATTGCGCGACTACTTTGCCTCTTACGTTCGTCCCGAATTCCTGAAACGGCTTGGACCAGATGAGTTTCTTCCCGAAGTCTTATCTACCTCCTATGTTGCGCGTCACATTTTTGAAGGGGTGAATGAAGAGCGAGATAGCTATGTCAGATTCACTGCAAGGAATCCCCGCAATCCGTTGAATCGACCGACTCCCGGTGAGGAGTGGCTGCTGGAGTATTTTGAGAAGAATCCAACTGCCGACTCATGGTCGGGAAAACTTGAGTTTTTTGAAGGCGGACAATCATATTACGTCGTCGCCTATGCGCGACGGTTTGAAGAAAGCTGCCTCCGGTGCCATGGGCGGCCGCAGGATGCTCCTTCGGGGCTCATCAAGCGATACGGTGACCAGGCTGGCTTTCATAACAGAGTGGGTGATGTGTCTTTGGAGTTGATGGCTGTGCCCATGGATCGGGCCATGTCTCGCGCTTCGCAGCAAGTGATTTACTATTTGCTTGGGGCCATGGGAGTGTGTGGGCTATTTATTGGAGGTGTCATTGGTCTAGTCGTTTTGCATAGGGTCCAGGAGAGACGGCTTCAACAGGAACTCCATAAAGGTCGTGAGTTTTTGGCTGCTACGCTACGATCCATTGGAGACGCTGTCATCTCATGCGACTGCCACGGGCGAATCGTGTCGCTCAATTCTGTTGCGGAAAAACTTACAGGTTGGTCGAACGAAGAGGCCCTGGGAGTATCCGTCGAAGATCTCTTCTCCATTTTCGACAGTCGTACGGGCGAGCGGCTTCCGAATCTTGTTCATCAGGTGATTAGCTGTGGCCAAGCATTGGAATTGGCTGGTCATATCAAGCTGATGACACGAGATGGGCGTTCGTATGATATTGCGGAAAGTTGTGCTCCGATCCGTGACCTTCTGGGCCAGGTTATCGGGGCCGTTCTAGTGTTCCGAGATGTCAATGAGCAGTACCGGCAGCAAGATAAGCTCCGCGAGAGCCAGGACCAATTGCGGGCGATCACGGATTCTGTTCAAGATGCGATCATTATGATTGACCCGGATGGTAAGATCACCTTCTGGAATCCGGCGGCAGAAAAGATTTTCGGGTACACGGCGAGAGAGGTCATGGGACTCAGCGTCCATGAATTTCTCTGCTTGGATGAGGATCGCCAAAGATTCTTGCGTAGTTATCCACAGTTTGTAGAAAACGGGGAGGGCCCGGCCGTCGGTCGGACATTGGAACTGCGAGCGCGTCGCAAGGATGGACAGATTATCACGGTGGAGCTGTCACTAGGGGCAGTGAAACTTCAAAGTGGTTGGCATGCCGTGGCAGTTGTTCGTGATATTACCCAGCGAAAGCGGAACGAAGAAGAATTGCAGCGATACGCTTTGGCACTGGAGGCAGCCAATAAGAGCCTGGAGCAATTTGGGTTTCAGGCCGAGGCCGCCACCCGTGCCAAAAGTGCATTTCTCGCCAATATGAGTCACGAGATCCGGACGCCAATGACGGCCATTTTGGGCTACACGGAGCTCCTTCTCGAGGAACTTCAAAAATCGGGAGCATCGCGCGAGCACTTGGAGGCCTTGGAGACGATCCAGCGAAATGGGAATTATCTCCTGAAGCTTATCAACGATATCCTGGATTTGTCAAAAATCGAGGCAGGACAACTGAAGGTTGAGCCTCAGTCGTTGAATTTGCCTGAGCTGTTAGAGGACGTCATTAAGCTCATGCGGGTGCGTGCTGAGGCCAAAGCCCTGCCGCTCGTTCTCGAATTCGCGGGGCCGATTCCCAAGTTGATCCGCAGTGACCCTGTCCGACTGCGGCAAATATTGATCAATTTGGTGGGAAATGCCATCAAATTTACCGAAGAAGGGGAAGTTCGATTGCGGGTACGGTTGGCCGGCGAGCAGGAACAATCGCAGAAACTGTGCATCGACGTGATTGATACAGGGATAGGTATCGAGCGCGACAAGCTGGAGCATATCTTCGAACCGTTCTCCCAAGGTGATTCGTCAACAACGCGCAAATATGGTGGCACGGGGTTAGGGCTGACCATTAGCCGTCGTCTCGCCCAGTGCTTGGGCGGCGACATCACTGTGGTGAGCGCACCCGGCAAGGGGAGTGTGTTCACCGTGACCATTGACCCCGGTCCTATTGACGAATGCGTTGAGCCGAACCAATCGGCAATGATAAAGTCCGGTGCTGCATCGGTGGAAGCAAAAGAGAACCCCTCAGCGATACGGTTAGATGCGCGGATCTTGCTGGCGGAGGATGCCCCGGACAATCAGCGTTTGATCTCATTTATCCTGAAAAAGGCCGGAGCGACGGTCACCGTGGTCAAAGATGGCCGGGCGGCGGTTGAGGCTGCGATGAAGGCATGGGAAAATGGAGAGCCGTTTGAGCTGATCCTAATGGATATGCAGATGCCCGAAATGGATGGCTATCAAGCGACCCGATATCTCAGGGACCGCGGTTACTCGGGAAAAATCGTGGCTCTGACAGCACATGCCCTTCCTGAGGACGTGACAAAGGCCCTTGACGCGGGGTGCGATGCATACCTGACAAAGCCGATCCGTCGCGAGACCTTCTGTAAGAGCTTGAGCAAGATCCTTGCGCAGTCTGCCCCTGATGTCGGACCTTCCGACTCGAACATGGCTGCTGGAGCTCCCGACGTCGAGGTTGACCCTGGGCCCATGCCCGTTGGCTGAGATTTCTCTTCGTCATCCCGGTTTGCGCTGTCAATGTGCACAATCCGACTTAAGGCCTACCCCAAAAGGCTTCCCCTCTCCCTCCGGGAGAGGTTTGGGGTGAGGGCAAGCGATCGTCGGAATCGGTTGAGAAAACCGGCAGCGACTCGAGCCACCCTCACCCCCGCCCCCTCTCCCGCCAAACGGGCGAGGGGAGATTGATTGTGGGCTAGACTTTTAGGTGAAAGCGATTTCCCTTCAAGGGGCGTTGGCAAACTGCTTTTGCAGTGTTTCGATTCTACCCTCCTGAAGGATAGGCAAATAACGGTTGGGAATGGCGAGCACGAAACAACAGACAGCGGTCATATAAAGTTCGCCGGGGCGACCCCCGACGTGGCCTTGGGCGGTCCACATGCCGTCCCGTGACGGTTGGTTCGGCTCGCGAATTTGACTGGCCACAACCGCGTCACGCAAGGGAGGATAGCATTCTTGCCACGCATCGCCCCCAACCTGATACAATGCCTGTGCCACGTAGTAAAGTGTGTAGGGATCAAACGGAGCACGGTGTTCACGTCGGGGACGACCATCCCGGGTCGCTTCAAGGATAGCTGCGCGGATTACCTCCATGTTCTTGCTAATCCGCCAGTCGTCGTATTGCCCAAACTCTTGGAGACACACGACGCCCGCGGCAGCCATGGCGATGGTGGCGTTACCGCCTCCCTTGCTGTAGGTGAACTGTCCGGGGTGACGTTGTTGCTCCTCTTCTGGCGCATCACGGCTGCAATTCTTTGGGGTGTAATGCTCTCGGACACATTCAATGGCAGCCTGGACGACCTGAGGAGAGATTTCAAAACCGCTATCCACGGCGCTCCTCAATGCCAGCGCCTGCATCACGACCAGGCTCAG
>JAKPII010000444.1 GCA_029549885.1 Planctomycetota bacterium | reverse complement strand
GGAGCCACCAAAAGTGGAGGACACACAGTCCGGGACGAGTGCACCTCCGTCGCCCGCGGTTCCGCCGCCGGAAGCGAAGGGTGAGGCACCGTCGCCGCAGGCCGTGACCGTAGCGCCAGAACCCCCGAAACCCGCCGAACGAAAGCCAGCAGTCGGGGGGCTGTGTCCTGGGGATGTTGGGGAGAGATCTGGGGAGGGACCTGGCCCTCTACCTCCTGGACTGCCCGGCACTATCCCTGGTATGGCACCACCCCCAGCTCCCCAACCGGCGGCACCACGACCGGAGCAGGTCGCCGGACCTGGTCAAACGCCAAGTGCTGACCAGCAGATTCCGCAACTTCCGTCAGCGGACGTGAAATTGCGTTTTAACTTTCGCTACCAACCGTGGAAAGAAGTGCTTGATTGGCTTGCACGCCAGGCAGGCTTATCGCTTGTCATGGAGGCTCCGCCGCCGGGGACATTCAACTATGTCGATGACCACGAGTTCACGCCTGCGCAGGCTATTGATCTTCTCAATAGTGTCCTTTTGACAAAGGGCTATGTCCTTGTGCGGCGAGAACGAATGCTGATTCTTTTCAACGTGGACGACGGGATTCCCCCGAATTTGGTCGATACGGTCTCCCCGGAAGACTTAGATAACAGGGGGGATTACGAAATGGTTAGCTGTCTCTTCCAGCTCCGCCGAATGACACCCGAGGAAGCAGAGCAGGAGGTGAAAAAGCTCTTGGGACCGCAAGGGAGCGTCGTCGTCTTAGCGAAAGCGAAGCAGCTATTCGTCACGGAAACGGCAGGGCGGCTCAAAACCATTCGAAGAATGCTGGACGCGATTGAAAATCCCTCAGCTAATGACATGGTTCGGACCTTCCGGATCAATCCTTCGACGGTTGACCAGGTGCTCAGTATTATCCGCCAGATGTTCCAGATTCCGGCGGACCAGACGGCTAACGCTGACGGCACGCTGCGTTTTGCTATTGATCCTAGCGCTAGTAGGCTTTTGGTATCCGGGTCGCCTGAGATGCTCGATCGCTTCAGCCAACTGCTCCAGGCACTTGATCCCTCGGCAACCGATGGCGGGTCAGCACTAGAGAGCACGCCACAGTTGGAAGTGTATCCCATCACATCGGCCGACCCGCAGATGGTCTTGCAGGTATTGCAAACGTTGTTGGCGGGCTTGCCCGACGTACGGCTGGCGATTGACCCAAAGACGGGGGCCCTGGTGGCATGGGCAAGGCCAGCCCAGCATGCGACGATTCGAGCTACGTTGCAACAGTTACAGGGTGAAGTTGGCCAAGTGGAGGTTATTCCGCTCCGCGTCGTCGATCCACAATTGGCTGTCCTTGCCATTAGCAAGTTGTTTGGCACAGGGGACAGCGCTTCCGGCGGTGCCCCAACGGTGGACGCTGATTTGTCGACACGAATGTTACTTGTCAAGGGGACAAAGGGGCAGATCGAACAGATTCGTCAGCTTCTGATCAAGATGGGGGAACCCGCTGACACCTCCGGCAGTGCTAATCTCAGCCTCATGCGGACCATCCCCATGGACGCGGCAACCGCGCAAGCCGTGCTCGACCAGATGCAAAACCTCTGGCCGCAAGTGAGACCCAACCGGTTGCAGGTGATCAGATCTGTGGTACCGGCTGACGCAGGCCGACCATCACCGGCGGCGAACGACGTGGAACAATCGCAGACTGGCAACGAGCAAACGAACGGGGGAATTGAATCGCAACGAATTCCCTTGCCTGGTGTCATGACCTCCAGCAGCCGCCTGGTCCTGGGGCTAAGCCCACAACGTTCAACGTCTTCAACAAGTACGACGAGCTCTTCGACGTCCTCACCCGCACCACAGCAGCCTTCATTCCCGCAGCCAGCACCTGGGCAACCGCCATTTTTCAGACCCTGGGGACCACCCGGTGGGTTTTCGCCCGGAGGGCCGGGCGGGTTCTTTGAGCGGCGGTCCGACGGGGGTGACCGCGGTTACGACCGCTGGCGGGGAAGTGACAGGACTACGTATGCCCACGGCGATAACATCCAGTTAGCAGAGTCTGGTGACGGCCTTGGTGTCATGTCTTCCTCTGGTGACTCGCCTACCGGGCGACCGTGGGCACCTGTTGTTTTCGTCTCTCAGGAGTCAAAAGTCGTGAATGAGGGAAATTCGGCTGCGCCGCCGGATGTGCAGGATAGCAGCTCACAACAGGGCAGTACTGCACAAACCTCCTCGGAGCCCAGCCCCGAAGCCAGCGCACCCAGCGAAACCGGGGAAAAGCGTACGACAGAGTTTCCCGCACCCCTCGAAGGCCCGCCGAGCGCACCACCCGTCATTGTGGCCATCACGCCGGAAGGACTGGTGGTGGCAAGTCAGGACCCGGAGGCGCTTAATCAGTTCGAAAACCTCGTTCGGCGGATGGTTAGCCAAGATGTGACTCAATATGGTGGTCCTGAGTTGGTGGTTTACTACCTCAAGAACTCGAAGGCCGAGTCCGTGGCATCTATCCTCGATCAAATTCTTGGCGGGGGAACGCTGACAACCAGCGGTTCCGGAGGAGGGTCCCTAATCGGTGAAATAGCCCGGGCGGCTTTTGGAAATGTCGGTGGCGGATTGGTAGGCTCACTTTTGGGCATCGACACAGGGACAACTTCCTCGACCTCAAGCACGAGTTCCACGAGAACGACGAGCCGCATCCAAATCACGCCGGACTCTAGATTGAATGCCCTCATCGTGCAGGCCTATCCGCAGGATCTGCAGTTGATTGAGGAGATTTTGCGGGTCCTTGATCAACCGGAAAGCCCGCAGGATGTCGCAGTTCAACCGAAGACCATTATCATCCCGGTCAAGAATACCCAGGCGGAAGAGATTGCGAATATTTTACGATCGGTCTATCAAGATCGGCTTGTGACGGCTGCCAGCGCGAATCGTGGCCCAAGTCCGCAGGAAATCATTCAACTTCTCCGGGGTGGTGGGCGGGGTGGCCCAGGGGGCCCCGGACGAAATCAACCCACGGAAGAGGTTCAACGCATGTCTATTGGCGTTGATGTTCGGACCAATTCCCTAATCATTTCTGCACCCGAGCGATTGCTAAACGAGGTTCGTCAACTTGTGGAGCAACTTGACCAAAAGGCAGCGACGGATTCCGAAGAGACGACACAAGTCGTAACCTTGCAAAGAGCCAGTCCCGAATCCGTTCGAGCGGCCTTGTCGGCGCTTCTAGGATCGGGGGTCCAAATTCGCGGTAGTACGAGCTCCTCGCGGGTCACATCATCCAGTTCAACAAGCAGTTCTGGTCGGAGCTCGTCATTTTCTGGCAGACGCTCAAGCCCCTTCGGAAGCTCCTCGCAGTTCGGAAGATCGTCAGGCTTCTCCGGCCGTTCGGGCGGGCGTTAGGTTCATCTTCATATCTTCGCGGGTCCCGCCCGAATGGGCGTCCTGAGAGACGTGCATTGCGCGAGCTGAGCGCGAATCAGTGAGATGGGGTTATCGTCGCCACCTTCTCCCGTTTCTCGCTTGAAAGTGGGGGCTTTTTTCGCGAATGCGTTTTCGACGATTCTCGACGCAGATGGGTTTGGCAGGGTAGTCGCCAGAACGTAAAATAAGTTTTCGCTGTCAGCTGTGCCTAGGCACGGGGGAACAGGACCACTTTTGACAGTCCGTAAAGCGGACCGACATAAAACCGAGGGATGGAACACCGCCATGTCTATGTTTCAGGATAGTAATTATCACTGGCGGGAAACGTGTTTTGTTTACTTCTCTCGCGAAAATCGCCCGACCCTACAACAGGTCATAAGGACCTTGAGAACCGTGGGGCCTCAATATCAGGTTATGAATGCGCAGGCCGATCAGGCAGGGCGGTTTGAGTCGATAACTGTGATCGCGCCCGATGCCTTTTCAGCCATGGACATTTGCTATCTGGACGGCCCGGAGATTGTGGAAGAAGTTGAAAAACAGGTGAAAGACCTCTCGGCGTCTGACTTGACAGCGGAAGAACGGAAACAACTTGCAAGACTAAAGACCTGCAACGCGAGGCTTGATGTGTTTCATTTCGAACGATTAATGGACGACGATGAGGATGACGAAAGCGACGAGCCTGGTGATTTTTTCGATCCCAGTGCACTGATCATCGTCCTTGAGGCCTTTTGCAAATTGACACACGGAGTCGCCATTGATCCTCAATCGGGCACCTTCTTGTAATTTGGTTAAGTACTAGAGGAAAGCAAAGGTTCGGGGAGATTGGGACACAAAGGGAGACATTTTTTCGATGCTACCGGCAAAGGATATCAAACGTGGAATGATCGTTTCGTATCAGGACGCACCCTGTTTGATTGAGTCCGTCCAAG
>JAKPII010000443.1 GCA_029549885.1 Planctomycetota bacterium | reverse complement strand
ACAAAACCGCACAGAGGAAGCCAAACGATACGAAATGGCCTTGGACGAAGCCGTGGCCCGGGACTGCGTCATTGAGGTCTCTTGGCTGGGTGAGGCCGACCTCGATCTAATTGTGGAAGAGCCGGGCGGAACCTTGTGCTCCCTGCGCAATCCGCGGACATCTTCTGGTGGCGTTCTCATCGGCGATGGAAGCAGCAGTGGTGGTCGCAGCGGCAGTGAGGGTTACACAGAATACTATGTCTGTCCGCGGGGCTTCAGTGGGACGTATCGGGCGGTAATTCGGAGAGTTTGGGGAAATGTGGCGGGAGGAAAGGTCAAGGTTACCGTCTATTGTCATCTCCTCACCGACAAGGCCCAAACATTGACAAAGACTGTAAGTCTCCAAGGTGATGAGGCCTATATCCAGTTTGAGCTGGCTGATGGAAGGCGGAAGGTACCTTTAGCAGAACAACAGCTCGCGGCAGCCATCACGGGACACTTGGAACTCCGAAATCGCATTTTGGCGCAACAGTTGGCCGACAATACTGGCAATGTGGCCCAGGTGAGCTCCGACTCGATGGCGTCATTCCTCCAGTCGCGGACCTCAGGGGGGAATGGGGGCAATAGACCGATCTTACCCTTCATTCCAGTTGCCAGCGGCGCTGTCGGATATGCTCCGGAGATCACCGTGATCCCCGAGGGAAGCATGCTCACGGCCGCAGCCACGATCTCCGCCGACCGGCGATATGTTCGCGTCAACCCCTATCCGACATTCCAGGGAATTGGAGAAGTCAACATCTTCAACTTTGTGACGGGTGAAAGTGGCGTAGGACGAGGTGGAACGGGTGGCCGAGGTTTCGGTGGCTTGTTCGGCGGTGGTGGTTACGGCGGTTATGGTGGTTTTGGTGGCGGTTTCTTCTAATTGGGATCGTTACCGCTTTGTTTGAGGCTACCAACAAGCGCTCGTTCGACTGTCGGACGAGCGTTTCTTCTTTTATGGCAGCCTGAAGAAGCGAATCCTTCCCGGGTAGGGTTACCGCTCGTAATGCCAAGTCAATCGGCTGTATCGCTCTTCAAGTAACGCTTGCACGCGACCGCGTGGCCAGTCAGGCAATTGGCGATGGGTGTCCCAGACACGGCAAAGCATGTTGACCAGATCACTTCGCTTTAGCGGGACATTGGTTACAAAAGCCTCGTGGGAACGACCGTGCCGGTATTCCGGTTGACGTGTGGGTTGCTTCAGGAGCCGCCCCATTTGCGCGAGGTCGAAGGCGTAAAGCAACGTCCCATGATACAACACGTGATTTCGGGCATAACGCACACTGTTACCGGAAATTTTCTTGGCAATGCATTCTGCCGTAGATTTAGAGATGCTCGCTAAATCGCTTGTGCCCGCCGCCACAGCGTCTACACCCATTTGGCGCAAAGCGTCAACCAATTTCTGACGCACGTCATGATGCAAGCAATCGACCTTGCGCCAGCGGGATCGTTTATTCAAGTCGAACACCAAGGAATATAAAAGACAGCCGGGACCGATCACGACGGCACATCCTCCGCTACACCGACGGACAATGGGGACGCCCAGTCTCTCGCATGTTTCTTTGTGGACCTCTTCTGCTACCCGCGAGCCACGGCCGATCACGACGGCAAAACTGGGAACCTCCCAAATGCGAAGGACCTCTCCCAACTCCCCGGCATCGGCGGCATGAAGGAGTGCCTCATCCAAAGCCAGGTTGGCCTGAATCTGTGGGAGCGTCAGATCGAGAAAGTCCATGCCAATTACTAACCCGTTGCAGTGCTCAAAGAACTCATTACGGAAAAACGTTTCCATCTCGCCGGATTTTGCTTGACACAGGTCGTCCCATGGGCCATAAAATACGTCGGTTGGGATCGCGAGGCTTTTCGCCGTGAGTCGCGCTCTTTTGAATGTGGGGGTGAAAATACCGCCCACAATGTGCCTTGTCAATCAGGCAAATGGCGAAAGGAGGTGGGGTGATGAGTTACGACGATCGGGCCATCGTGACGGGGGATGAGAAGGAGGACACTGTTGCCTTGAAACCGGTCTCTGCTGGCGCGGAAGGCCAAGGCGGCAAGCCCATGGATCCGCATGCTGAAGCAGCCCGCGATACGGCCCAAAGCACGGCTCCTGCCGTTCGTCACTTGCGTGTTGATGGAGCAAAACACCCACCAGGCGGGTTGTCGCAAAACCTGATGTGGTTGATTTTTTCCCGCATTGGGGTGCCACTCCTCATGCTTGCTGGAGCAGTTTTACTTCTGCAAAAGGCGCGGTTGTGGTTCAGGCCCCCTTTGGAGATGCCTCAGATCATTCAGGATATTCGCTCCGATGGAGCTGCCCGATGGCGCGCCGTGGCCCAGATTGGCGCGATTATGGCGGACGGCCGGTATCCGGAGGTACGAAGCGACAGGGAGCTGGCCATGGCGATGAGCGATGCCTTTCGAGAGGAGTTGCAGCGCCCGCTCCTTAGTGTGTCCGATTTGTCGGTGGTCTCGCGGAAGTATCTTTGTTTTCTCCTATGGCAGATGGATGACGAGAGTGTTATTCTGGCATTGTGTGAAGGTGCGACCTGGTGGGGGATATCGATGCCCCAGCCGGGATCGCCCGTTCGGTGCGCGGCTCTAGAAGGTTTGTACGAAATGGCCCGGCGGCTTGGCCCGGAGGTCCTTCGGCAGAATCCAAAGGTCCTACCGGCGTTGCGTCAAGCGGCTAGTGATCCGATTGATCCGGTTCGGGCGAGTGCGGCACTCGCCTTGGGGGTGCATGGGGGCCCTGGGGGATGCGAAACATTGGAAGGGCTCCTC
>JAKPII010000405.1 GCA_029549885.1 Planctomycetota bacterium | reverse complement strand
GACTACGATCTGTGGTTGCGATTGTCCCAGGTCACGCCGTTTGCCTATGTTGATGAACCGTTGACGGTCTTTCGTCTCCATTCGCATCAGGGGACGAGCAACCACCGAATGATGCTCCGCGAACAGATCAAAGTCCTTCAGCGGCGACTGCCAGGTTTACCATCGGCACTGCGCCATTCCGTGGCGCGGCGGCTGGCCCGCCTTTATGATCTCCTGGGAAGTTATGAACTGGATTATCACGACCACCGCGCGGCCCGCTGGGCCTTTCGGCAATCATTCCGTTGGGAACCGCATCTCCGTTCCTTGTGCCTGTGGTTCGTAACCTTTCTGACACCTCGTGACGTCGCCAAGCTCCGGAGCCTCTATGCCCGTTGGAAGGGTTTTCGAGCGAGAAAATCGTGAATAAGTAATCTTCCGGGAAAGAACGGCGACCTACGCTCATTTAGGTTAGAGGTATCGGCATCCTCGATGTCAAGTGATCCTCCAGAAAATGGGGTGAATAGAGAAGCTGTGAGCCCGCGGCTTATCATCAAGCGATGTGTTCAAGTGCTGGTTCTCTCCCTGGGCGTGTTGTTCTGGGTGCTTTATCGTCTGGAAGCCCTAATCTGGGGAAAACGCCCGGCCTTCGCGTGTTGGTCGCAGTGTCTTTCTCTCCTTCCCGGACGATGTGGTTGCTTGGTGCGATGGAGTTTTTATTTCCTCGCCGCCCGGCGGTGCAGTTGGGACGTGACCATCGAATTCGGTACGATCTTTTCATCACCCAATATTGAGATTGGCCGACACGTCTATATCGGCGCATACTGCGTTCTTGGGGATGTTCAAATTGGCAACGGTGTCCGGATTGCATCGGGCGTGTCCATCCCCAGTGGTAGCCGACAGCATTGGGTGCAAGTCGTTGGTCAAGGTGGCGATGCCGGGGGACCAGAATCTCCGAATCAATATGATCGGGTGGCCATTGGCGAAAGGACATGGATCGGGGAGCGGGCCGTGATTCTGGCTAACGTGGGAACGCGGGCGATCGTGGGGGCTGGGAGCGTGGTGACCTCTCCTGTGGAAGACGATTCCGTTGTGGCGGGTGTACCTGCCCGGGTCATCCGACGATTATCCCCGGCGTCAAGCGAAATCGGCGTGGAAACGTCTTAAAGGGCAGCATCATGGCAAACAGTTCAAAAACCTTGTCGATACCGATTGATCTCGGCACATGGGGAACTCCCGTAGATTTGCCTAACGTTGGAGTACCGCTCCGCTTTGGTGTGCCGTTGCCGCGAGGGAAGTTGAGCTATCCGTGCCGAGGTCAATTGGTTTCTCCGAGTGGAGCAGTATTTCCCACTCAAATTGCTCCCGTAGCGAGTTGGCCTGACGGAAGTGCCCGCTGGGTGCGAATTGACACGGTCATTCACGCCTGCCTCACAAGCCAATGGCGTGAGACCTGGCAGCTCGACTTCGAGTCCTTGGATGAACCAACCGGGCAGGGCATACCTGACCGTATTCCACTTCGACTTGGATACTCGGTCGTACCAACTTCTTCCAGGGATACCGTCTTTGCCTTTGTGGACCGCGCTTCGAATGAGCCGCTGGCAGTGGCCCACGTGTTCATGAAAACGAAAGCTGGAAGCGTGCGGTTAGGGCAATGCCGTCATCTCCGATGGCACGTGCAGGGACCCATTTGTTATGAGGCCACAGCGGAGGGGACATTTCCGGGGGTAAGGGGACTGTTATGGCGAGTGACGCTGAGGGTTTATCCCACGCTGAATGCGATTCACATCAAGGCCATGCTGCGCAATACCCGGCGTGCTCGCCACCGTGGTGGGCTGTGGGACTTAGGCGATCCCGGATCAATCTTATTGCGGGAGTTCGGTCTTCGCCTGGAGTGGCGCGATCCGCTCAAGCACCTCGTTTGGCGGGCCAAGCCATCCGAGGTGTTCCATATCGTGGACGGTGACAGGTGGCCGGGGAAAAACTCAACCGGTTCTCGTGACGGTGACTCATTGATTTGGCAAGTGCATCAAGCCTCGAGCGGAGGGGATCACTGGAATAGCTTCAACCACGTCAATGCACGGGGACAAGTGACGCTTCCGTTCCGTGGTTATCGCGCTATTTCGCCGGAGGGCACCACATCTGGGGACCGCGCCGACCCGTTGGCCTGCCTCCAAACAGCGGCCTATTCCTGCGGGTTCTGGATGCCCGACTTTTGGCAGGAGTTTCCCAAACGGATTGATGTGGGCCCACGATCAAGCACCCTCGCTTTCCTTGCGGAGAATCCTGAGGATGTGCATGAGCTTCAGGGAGGGGAACAAAAGACGTACGTGGCTTGGATCGTCTTGTCCGATGGGAGCGATGACGGTCGCCATGCCGTGACGACGCAGTTAATGGCTTTGTGTCGTCGAGTAACGGTCCGATCTGCATTGCAACAAGCGCTTGTGGAACTCCCTTCCGACTTACCACCTCCGGAGCTTTGGCCGGGCACGGCGTTGGCCCAATTTGCCGAAGAGGCTGGCTTCGGGCCGAAGGGGCTACTGGCCGGCCGGGAAGAGATCGACGAATACGGCTGGCGGCATTTCGGAGATGTGTACGCTTCGCACGAAAAGGCCTTCTATGAGGGGAGGCTGCCGTTTGTCTCGCATTACAACAATCAGTTCGATCTTTTATGCGGGTTGATTCTGTGCCGACTGGTGTCGAACGATCCGCGATGGGAAGAGCTGATTCATCCGCTGGCACGCCATGTTATCGATATTGACATCTACCACACATTGCGAGATCGAAGCACGTTTAATGGCGGCATGTTCTGGATGACCGATCATTACGTCACGGCGGCCACGGCCACGCATCGCGCTTTTTCGCGGGAAAACGCCCAGCGGCCTGGTTACGGCGGTGGGCCCAGCAACGAGCAGAACTACACGAGCGGTTTGACGCTCTATTACCTTCTCTGGGGAGATGAGGACGCTCGGGATGCGGTCCTATCTCTTGCCAATTGGGTCATTTCCATGGAGGACGGGCGGCAGACACCTTTTTTCATTGCGGACGATGGCCCGACCGGGCTGGCCACGGCCACAAGTTCGCCCGATTATCATGGTCCAGGACGTGGCTCCGCCAATTCCGTGAATGCCCTGCTCGATGCATGGTTAATTTCGGGTAACGCGGTTTATCGAAGCTGGGCTGAAAAGCTTTGCCGACGCGTCATCCATCCTAAGGACGATCCCGCTGCCTTTGGCCTGCTTCATGCTGAGACCCGGTGGTCGTACACCATGTTTCTCGAAGTGCTGTGTAAATTTCTGCGGATCAAGTGTCTTTTTGGGGAACATGATCACACGTTTGAATACCTGCGGCGTTCGCTGATCTGCTATTGCGATTGGATGGTCCATCACGAACGGCCATACCTGGACCATCCCGAAGAATTGGAGTATCCCACGGAGGCCTGGGCAGCCCAGGAGTTCCGCAAGGCCACGGTCCTCTTTTTGGCGGCCAAGTTTGCCGAGCCAGAAAGGGCCGCTCGATATCGTCAGAAAGCCATCTGGTTTGCGGAAAAAGCTTGGGAGGAATTGAATCGCTTCGAGTCTCGGATCAATCCGCGGACGGCAGCCGTCATCCTGAATCAGGCCATCTGGCATCTGGCGGATGCCGTGAGCGAGGGATGTGCGTGTTGCCTACGTTTGAAGGACGAGTCACTGAGTCTTCCGCCACGCGAAATCTTTATCCCCCAGAGGGCCCGTGTACGACGGATGCTCACCTCCCGACGGGATTGGCCACGGATCGCGGTTCGGCTTGCCAACCCGTATAATTGGTTTCGCTTGATCCAAATCCTCTGGCAATGGCGCAACTGAAGCGGACAGTTGGGACAGTGCAGGTTGAGGAGCATCCATGGGTGTCTTGGCAAAGCCGGACTACTATTTCTCGTCGGTAACGAAGATTGACATCCCTTTCTTGCGGAAAGAAAATATCGCCTGCCTTCTTTTGGATGTGGACTGCACCATTGCCGATTACCGTCGGGGCGAGCTGGACCACGTGGTGGCCGAGTGGCTTCGCCAACTTCAAGAGGCAGGCATTCAAACCTGCCTTGTGTCGAATGGGGGGAGGCGTCGCATCAAACGGCTGGCCGGTCATTTGGGAATGCCATTCGTCGCACGCTCACTGAAACCCTTTCCCTGGGGATGCCGCCGGGCCATCAAGCTTCTTGGAGTTTCGCCGGAGCAAGCCGCCATGGTGGGTGACCAATTGTTTGCTGACGTCTTGGCCGGGCGATGGGCCGGGTTGAGAACCATCCTTGTCCAGCCTCGCAGTGGGATCAAAGAACCCTGGGTGACCCGCTGGAAACGCCCCATCGAGCGATGGCTGCTTGGCCGATGGGGTTTGCTTCCCGCCCAAGACGGGACGAAGGAAAACGAGTAACCTTCCGTCCGATTCTCGCCGGGCGAGACGAATTACCCCTTTATGCCGCCCCTGGTTCAGGTTCTTCACAGTTTGGAGTGTGGTGGGGCCGAACGGCTCGCCCTTCGGCTGGCGCAAGGACTTGCCCCCAGTGAAGTAACGACCTTTATTTGCCTCGACAGTCGTGGTCCACTTGCCACGGAGGCCGAGGCGAACGGGTTTGAGGTGCACGTCCTCGATCGCCGGCCGGGCGTGGATTGGGCCTGCAGAAAGAAGCTCCGCGATCTCCTTCGCCGGATACGACCCAGTGTAATTCTGGCCCACCAGTACACGCCGTTTTTCTACAGCAGTCTGGCCCGAGGGTTTGCTCGTCAGCCACCGATCATCTTCGTCGAACATGGGAGGCATTTCCCCGATCCACGGAAACGCCGCCGTGTGCTCGTCAACCGCCTTCTCTTCCGCGGTAGTGATGTCGTCATCGCCGTTGCCGAGTCGGTCAAACGCGCCGTCGTTTCCAGGGAAGGCATTCCCGATTCTCGGTGCTACGTCATCCCTAACGGCATCGATCCCGGTCCGTATCTGGCTGCGGAGGGACGCAGAGCAGAAGTCCGCCGCCAACTTGGGCTTACCGATGATGAGGTCGCCATTATCCAAGTGGCCCGGTTGGATCCTCTTAAGGACCACGTCACGGCGATCGCCGCGGTGGAGCAAATCGAAGGGCCACGGGTTCGCTTGCTAATGGTGGGAGGTGGTCCTGAGGAAGCACGCCTCCGCCAACGTGTGAACCAGTCGCCCAAGTGCGAACGGTTTTGCTTCCTGGGTTACAGGCAGGACATCCCCGACCTTTTGGCGGCGGCCGACGTCTTTCTCCTCTCCAGTATCAGCGAAGGACTGCCTGTGACCGTTCTTGAGGCCATGGCCGCGGCCCTCCCCGTCGTGGCAACATCCGTGGGTGATCTTAGTGAAGCTGTGGAAGACGGCGTGACAGGCTACCTCGTGCCGCCTCGTGATCCGGCACAGTTGGCGAAAGTGCTCCAACAGTTGTGTGCATCATCAGAACGACGGCGACAGTTGGGACTGGCTGGGCGGACACGACTTCTCGCCCGATTTACCGAAGAGAAAATGCATGCCGCTTATCGCAGGGTGATTGACGATGTGGTCCGGGCAAAGCATCGTGACTGCGAACATTGAGCCAGCTCCTGTCGAGCAAGGATGTCTGCTACGGTAACATCCGGTGTTTAGCCGGCGAGTGTGAACATCCGTATATATGACCGGTTGGGTACTTCTCAGAGCCTATCCCAAAGTTCCCTCTCCCTCCGGGAGAGGGTTGGGGTGAGGGCAAGCAACCGTCGGAGTCCATCGAGAAAACCGGCAGCGATTCGAGACACCCTCACCCCCGGCCCCTCTTCCACCGAACGGGCGAGGGGAGGTCGTGGGATAGGCTCTTAAAACCCCGCCTTTCCAAATCGCCCAATGGAACCTTCCCATGTTGATAAACCAGTTAGGGGAACTGAACGCCAGAGGGCGGGTTCCCTGGTTGTCTTTTCCGATGATTGGGGCCGGCACCCCTCAAGTTGCCAGCACCTCGTGCGCCACTTGCTTTCCCAATTCCCGGTCCTTTGGATCAACACCATCGGCCTGCGGCAACCGCGGTTAGACTGGTTCACGGCTGTCCGTGGCTGGGAAAAAGTGCGGCAATGGCTGTGCCATCCTCGGCGGTCCCGTGCAATGGGGGATGAAGCGGCTCAAAACCCCCAGGTCCTCAACCCCATCATGTGGCCGAGCATCCGCTTCCGGTGGGAACGCCGCCTCAATTGCGTCCTTTTGAGGAAACAATTGATCGGCAACATTTCTAAGCTGCCCCGGACCCGTGTCCTGGTGACGACCATCCCCCTGGTTGCCGACCTGATCGGTCATCTCCCGGTTGATCGCTGGGTTTACTATTGCGTTGACGATTTCCGCCAGTGGCCTGGAATGGCTGGGCAGGTGATCGCCGAACAGGAGGTCACCTTGGTGCGTGCTGCCGATCTGGTCATCGCCGCCGGTCAACGGCTGGCCCAACATATCGCCGAATTGGGGAAGACACCGCATATCTTGACCCACGGGGTCGATTTGGAGATTTGGGCAAGTCCCGTTCCGGGGCCCATCCCGGAGGCGGTTCTTCAACAAACCCGCGACCTGGAGAAGCCTTGGATCGTCTTTTGGGGATCGACCGATTGGCGAATGGACACCGATTTTCTCACCGCCCTGGCCAATCGGCTGAACCGGGGGACCATTGTTCTCGTCGGACCGGTCACGGATTGCGATCCTGTGTTGCGGAAGCTACCACGGCTGGTCCTACTGGGGCCCGTTCCCTACCCTGTGCTCCCCTGGTTTGCCCGGCAGGCGGCGGTTCTGATCATGCCCTATCGCCGCGGTGACGGAATGGAGGAGCTCGAACCCCTAAAACTTCGGGAATTTCTGGCGACCGACCGCCCGATCGTCGTCCGAGACTTGCCGGCTAACCGGCTGTGGCAGGACGCCCTCGATCTGGTTGATACCCCGGAGGAATTTGCCGCCCGTGTTCTTCTCCGCATCGAAGAAGGCGTGCCGCCCTCCCAGTTGGCCGCGCGGGCCCGTGTGCGGGAAGAAGGCTGGCCAGCTAAAGCCCGACAATTCGCGGCCTGGTTATTTCCGGAAGTATCCCCCTCATCTTGAATTGCACGTAATATGTACATAAGTACACATGCTTCGCGTGCCGACCTAGTCAGTATCTTGTCCAACCGTTAGACTGGGGAAAACGCATCGTTGTTCAGAAACAGGCAGAGAATATGCTACGCACGTTTAGATATCCCGGAACGCTGGGGATCAGTGGTCCAGTGGGTCGCACCGAGTGTTTTGGTGTCCTTAAAGGGATTGTGATCGGTTGACATTATGCCCGCCAATCTCACGCCGCAATACCTGAAAGCTGAGGAGGAGTATCGCCGGGCGTCAACTCCCGAGGAGGAGCTGAAGTGGCTCCAGGTGATGCTCCAGGAGATCCCAAAACACAAGGGGACGGACAAGCTCCAGGCGGAGCTGAAACGTAAAATCAGCGAGGTCAAGAAACAGATTCAGACCGAGCGAAGCACGGGGCGGCGGACGCGAGGCTTCCGCATCCCCCGGCAAGGAGCAGGAACCGTCGTCATCCTTGGGGGGCCCAACGCGGGGAAAAGTTCCCTTTTGCGGGCATTGACCCGGGCCACACCCGAGGTCGCCCCCTATCCATTTACTACAAAGACACCGCTGCCCGGCATGATGCCCTGGGAAGATGTGTTCGTGCAACTGATTGATACCCCGCCCATCACGCTGGATTTCATCGACCCCTCCATGCATGGTCTTATCCGCAGCGCGGACCTCGCCTTGCTGATGGTTGACCTTGGCACGGACGAGGGCTTACTCCAGTGCCAGGAGGTCCTGGAGAAGTTAAGCAAGACAAAGAGCCGTCTCGGGGCCAGTTCCTACCTGGATGAAGAAGACGTGGGACTATCTTATACCCGCGCCTTTCTGGTCCCCAACAAGATCGATCTGGAGGAGGCCCCCGCCCGGCTCGAACTTCTCCATGAGATGCTCCCGCTAGATTTCCCCGAGTATGTCATTTCTGCGGAAAAGGGGATCGGTCTCGAACCCTTGCGGGAAGCCATTTATAAGTCCCTCGATGTGGTTCGGGTCTATGCCAAACCACCAACGGCGAAGGAGCCCGATATGGAACGCCCCTTTACCTTCCGCCGGGGGAGCACTGTCGCCGACATGGCCTCGGAAATTCACAAGGACTTGGCCAAAAACTTGAAATTCGCCCGCGTCTGGGGAACCGCCGTGCATCCGGGCACAGTGGTCAAGGGAGACTACGTGTTGCAAGATCGGGACATCGTGGAATTGCATATGTAACGCATGTTACCGTGGCCCGGCGGACCAAAGCGGGCCTCGTGCTCATAGAACTGGCACATGCAGAGGAATAATTGGCCACCAAAGCACGTCCGGAATAAACGGATACGTAATCATTCGGAGTTTCAATCACCGTGACCAACGCTGAAATTGCGGCTGTCTTTGAGCAAATTGCGGACCTGCTGGAGTTTCAGGGGGCCAATCCCTTTCGGGTAAGGGCCTATCGCACGGCCGCGCGGAATATCGGGGAACTGACAGAACCATTGGCCGAGATTGTCGCCGCCGGCGATAGGGACCTCACGGAATTGCCCGGCATTGGGCAAGACTTGGCAGAAAAAATTGTCACGCTCTTAAAGACCGGCTCTCTTCCTCTGCTTGAGGTGCTAAAGTCCCAGGTGCCCGAAAGCGTCTTGACGCTGCTTCGCGTCCCTGGTTTGGGTCCCAAGCGTGCGGCTGCCCTCTATAAAAAGCTCCAAATCACGACACTGGAAGAGCTACGGCAAGCCTGTCTCGATCACCGTGTTCGGGAGTTAGAAGGATTCGGAAGTAAGACCGAGGAGAACATCCTTAAGGGGATCGAGGCGGCCATTCAGGCGGGACAGCGAATCCTTTGGTACGAAGCCGACCAAATTGTCCAATCGCTGCGGGAGCACCTTGAGCCAACAGCCGGCCTGCATCGGCTGGTGCCAGCAGGAAGCTATCGGCGAGGTAAGGACACCGTGGGCGACCTGGATTTCCTTGCTCTGGCCGATACGCCCGACCCGGTGATGGATCGCTTGGCCACATTTCGTGGGGTGAAGGACATTCTTGCCCGCGGCGATACTAAGATGTCGATCGTCCTGCAAAACGGTATTCAGGTGGACCTGCGGGTAGTGCCGGCCGAGTCGTTCGGGGCCGCCCTGCAATACTTTACCGGTTCGAAGGAGCATAATGTCATCCTTCGCGGAATGGCGAAAAATCGTGGGCTTAAGATCAACGAATATGGGGTGTTTCGCGGGGAAGAACAGATTGCCGGACGGGAAGAAGAGGAGGTCTATGCCGCTTTAGACCTGCCCTGGTTCCCGCCGGAATTGCGGGAAGGTCGCAAAGAATTCGAATGGGCTGCGGCAGGCAAACTCCCTGATCTAATCACCCTGGACGACATCCGAGGGGACCTCCACATACACAGTACTTGGTCGGATGGTATGGCCACCATTGAAGAAATCGCCGAAGCCGCCCGCGCCCGAGGCTATCAGTACATTGCCATCACCGATCACTCCCAACGGGTCACGGTGGCCAACGGTCTGAACGCGGAGCGACTTTTGGCGCAATGGGAGGCCATCGATCGGCTGGCCAAGAAGTGGCGGGGGTTTCACATCTTGAAAGGTGTGGAAGTTGACATCCTAGAGGCCGGTGGACTGGATTTGCCCGACGAGGTCCTCAAGGAAGCCGATTGGGTAGTGGCCAGTGTGCACTTTGGACAGAATCAACCCCGCGACCAGATCACACGGCGGATGATCGATGCCCTTAAGAACCCTTATGTCTGCGCCATTGCCCATCCTACGGGCCGTCTTCTCGTTGAAAGACCTCCCTATGAGGTGGACATCGATGCGGTACTCCGAGCAGCCCGCGATTATGGAAAGATGATGGAACTGAATGCGCATCCACGCCGTTTGGATCTCGATGATGTGGCCTGCGCCGTGGCCAAAGCCTACGGCGTGCCCATCGCCATCTCGACGGATGCCCACAGTGTCAGCGGTCTGGATGCCATGCGGTACGGTGTCATGCAGGCCCGGCGGGGTGGTTTGACGCGGGCTGATGTCGTCAACACGCGACCCTGGCGCGAATTGAAAAAGCTCCTGCCGAAATACCGCAAATAAGCATCTCTACCAGCCTGGGATTCTTTTCCTCACACCCTCGTCTTAGGGCGGAATTGTATTGCGTGGATGAGCCAGCGGGCTTCTACCCACAGTGAGGGAGTACCTTCGAGCAAGTAGGCGCGCAAACATTTACAGCCTATCCCAAAAAGTCTCCCTCTCCCTCCGGGAGAGGGTTGGGGTGAGGGCAAGCGAACCTCGCAATCGATTGAGAAAACCGGCATCGCTTCGAGCCACCCTAACCCCCGACCCGTCTCCCGCCCAAAGGGAAAGGGGAGATTATGGGATAGACTCTTAATCGTCCAGCGGCGTTTCTATACTTTTCTCTTGCCCAATACCGGACCAGTCAAGCCGGTGCCAAATGGCCGTGCTCGAAGTAACTGAGCGCGCGGTCTCTTACTCTTAAGGGGACCACTCTCGCGGCCACTATCCCGTGGAATGTTCTTTACGCGGTGGGGATGACGAAAGGATTCGTCCAGGCGCGGTTGTCCATTTCGTCTGCCACTTCCACGCGGATCCACTGATACCGGCGGCGCGAACCGGCGAATTTCCACTCGGCTGACGTTAAGGTTTCGCCCGGCTTGGCCTGGACGACATGCCCACCGCCCACCCCGTTGCAACGGAAGGTAATCCGTCGCACCGGACTGGTGATCACGCGGATGACGCCGTCCTCGATCCGGCAGTCCTCAATGGTCGGTCCCGCCGAGGCATAGTAACAGCCTTTTTCGATCGCTTCCATGATGGCTGCTGCATTGAGTGCAGGGGCCTTGATCATTGTCCAGCCAATGTTGATCAATTTGGAATTGTGGACATCATCCGTGGCAATCCCACCGATGAGCCGCCCTTTGTTCAAAACTTGGTCCCAATGGACGGAACCATAGCCTGTGTCGTTTTCCACGTGGCAACCACCATTGAAGACTTCTAAGGCACAGTAACCGGCTACCTCTAGCATTTCGTTCAACGAGTGAGTTGTCCAATAGGGGTGGGCATAGATGACCTTGCCACCCACGGAAAGCACCTGGTCGATCATCGCCTGCGCAGCGAGCTTGCGATCCAGCTCGAACGGGTGCGGCACGTTGAGAACCACAAAATGATGCGCCGGGGCACCCGTTCCCGTTTGCGGGTGCATTTCCAAACCGACGATGGGGAGGAAATCTTCCTCAGCAAATGCACTGAGGTCGTTCGTTTTCCAGTGATCCGTGATCGCAACCACCTGGTAACCCAGCTTACGATATTGATTCAGCCGCGTTGGAACGTCCACATCGCCATCGGAGGTCGTCGTGTGGACATGGAAGGCTGCCTTGAACCAGCGTCCCTCTTGGAGAAATGGATTGCCCAGCCCATGTGCCGACGCCGATTCTGCCTCGGCTCGACCCACTTGAGGGGACCACAAAGCGGCCTGGGCCGCCACCGCTCCGGACAATTTGAGAAAGGTTCGTCGATCCACGATGCTAACTCCTTATCAGTGTTGAGGGCGTAAACGAGTTCCGAAAAACCACGTTGGCATATTCCAGAATATAAGGCAGCGAGATTAAGACGTGCAAGTAGCAGACAGAATCTCTCATGGTCACGGAAGACACCTTGAGCCCAACCCGTGACGGAGACGACGAGCCGCAAGGAAAGAATCATCATGAGCACTAAGCAAGAAGCAAGAAATGATGGCAAGCCCCGCTGTGAGCTGGGATGTGTGTTGATGATCTATGCGTGTTTCACTGATTCGTAGAGGCAGGTCTTGTCTCTGTCCGCCTGGGACACCCCTCACGCGTCGTGGATGAAGGCCGGGGGCCGCCGTAGCCGGGCTCGGCAATGGATCATCAATCAGAGTCTATCCCAAATTCCCTCTCCCTCCGGGAGAGGGTTGGGGTGAGGGTAAGCAACCCCCGGAGTCCATCGAGAAAACCAGCAGCGATTCGATCCACGCTCACCCTCTGGTCCTTCTCCCGCGGAACGGGAGGGGGGATCTTGGGGGATAGGTTTTTAGCAGGACGTCAGACGTGATGGCGTCCCTCCCTCGAAATGCGGGAGGCATGGGATGCAGTCTTCGGTATTAAGGAAATCCCCATCGTTTGGTGGCTGTTGAGAAAGCGAGTCCCGCCGATTCAGTCGTTTTTATCAGAAAGAATTGATATTTCATTCAGGTAAATTAGGGGATGTGTGTCAATAGGTGGCTACTTTGCGGGTGATGCGAAAAGCGGGGCTCCGACAATCAAAGGCATGCTATTGTTGACATGAACCCCCTAGCTTCGTTAGACTGCTTTGTTTACGTCTGGTCGTCCAGACTTTGGGCAGCCGAAGGATCTGTCCAGCCCTCGACGTTGAGCGCAGAGGGCGGGACCGGGGGAAACATAAGCGGAACGTGTCGTTAACCATCCCTGGCCTTCGGCATCTCTGGTGTATGTCCCTGTGAAATAGGCCGGCTTGGAAACCGTTGTGACGCGCAGGGACGCAGAGGAGTCATCACCAAAGGTGGTGGTTCTCTGTTTTTGGGTGAACGGCCGGGTCTTGGTCCGCGTACGAAAGACTTAAGTTATTCGGTCGTCGCGGAATCCTGCCAAGAGACGTTAATCGCCGAGAAGAGGCCCCTTTGGTTGTACAGGGGAAATTTGTCGGAGACTGGTCAAACGCGGTTTGGGATTTGTGACAAGCGAGGTTACGTATGAATGTGCCGTTGAGGAGTCGATGGTCTTCAGCCCGACGATGGCTGACCTTGGGAGTTGCCCTTTTGGTGGGCCTCCTCAGTTACCACCTGGTGTTTGCGGAAGAAGCAACGAGTGCTGCCCCAGCTAGTCCCTCGCTGGGTGGCCAGCTCAGTGTGTTCGTGTGGTGGATTATCGGGTTGGGCGGTTCGATCTGCGGCTTGTATTTTGCCTGGCGGTTCTTCAAGGAAATGCTCAATTCCGAAAAAGGAAACGAGCGGATGGAGGAGATCGCCAGCTATGTCCGGGAAGGTGCCAACGCCTATCTGAAACAGCAATACACGGTGGTGGCGTGCTTCTTTGTGGTGATTGTCATCCTGTTGGCGATTGCCGCATTTGGTCTGCATGCCCAAAGCCGGTGGGTGCCCTTCGCATTCCTGACGGGTGGGTTCTTCTCTGGCTTGGCCGGTTGGTTGGGGATGAAGACCGCCACGCTCGCCAGTAGTCGCACAGCCCAGGGCTGCCGCAAGTCGCTCAATGATGGGTTGCGGGTGGCGTTTCGCAGCGGTGCCGTGATGGGCCTGACTGTGGTCGGCTTGGGGCTTCTCGACATCTGCCTGTGGTTTGCCATCCTCTACTGGGTCATCTCGGCATTTGGATATCACATGACGCTGGAACAGATCACCGTCACGATGCTTTGCTTCGGGATGGGGGCCAGTAGCCAAGCGCTCTTTGCCCGTGTTGGCGGTGGTATCTTCACGAAGGCCGCCGATGTCGGGGCTGACCTGGTGGGTAAGGTAGAAAAGGGTATTCCGGAAGATGATCCCCGTAACCCCGCCGTGATTGCCGACAATGTGGGTGACAACGTCGGCGACGTGGCAGGTATGGGTGCTGACCTGTACGAATCGTACTGCGGTTCGATTCTCGCCACGGCGGCCCTTGGTGTGGCAGCCTTCGCTACCGGCGAGTTGCTCCCGACTCGAATCCTGGAACAGGTTCAAAAAGGCGCAATTGCCCTCGAATCGGCCAAACTCAATTACCAACTTGCCGCTTTGTTCCTCCCGATCGTCCTGGCGGGTGTTGGGATTGCCCTGTCCGTGATCGGTATTTATGCCGTTCGGTCAGAGGAAGATGCGACCCAGAGGACATTGCTCAAGGCCTTGGGCCGCGGGATCAATCTGTCCACGTTGCTCATTGCCGTGGCCACGTTTGTCTTTACCTATCTTCTCATGCCCGATTTCTGGACTGTGGCGGTCAGCGTGCTCGTCGGTTTGATTGCGGGTTGGCTCATCGGCAAGTGGACCGAGTATTCCACCAGCGATGAATACCAGCCGACGAAGTTCATTGCCAGCCAATCGCAGACGGGTCCGGCCACGGTGATCATCGGTGGCTTTGCGGAAGGGATGAAGAGCACGTGGTTCCCGGTCATCGTCGTGGCGGTGGCTACCCTTCTTGCCTTTGGTTTTGCGGCTCAGTTCCACTTCAATGACCTGACGTGGTTTGCCATGGGGCTGTACGGTGTCGGTATCGCGGCCGTGGGTATGCTGAGCACACTTGGCATTACGCTGGCCACCGACGCTTACGGTCCAATTGCCGACAATGCCGGTGGTAACGCCGAGATGTCCCACTTGGAACCCCAAGTCCGGCAGCGAACGGACGCCCTCGACAGCCTGGGGAACACCACGGCGGCCACTGGAAAGGGTTTCGCCATCGGTTCGGCGGCCCTGACGGCGCTGGCACTTTTGGCGGCTTATGTGGAAGAGGTCCGCGTTGGTTTCGACCGCTGGGCCCATTCTGCCCTTGAACAAGCCGAGCCGGGGCTTTATAAGCTGGGCGACAAATTCTTGGCCGAAGTGACGGGCGAGAAAGGCCCTGGCGGTAAACCGATTATTCATGGCTATCTCGTCTTCGGCAGTGCCATCACCGATCCCGCTGTCGCCGAGGACTGGAACAAACTGGATGCCTCTCGCGAGCCCCAAAAAATCCCCGAGGGAATCATCGAGCGGTTCGAGGATGAAGTGAAAGGCATCAAGCGGACCCGTCTCCAATTTGCCAAGACGAAGGCCCCATTGATTCGGGTGGATCGGGCAACGATGCCTGACTTCGCCAACTACTACGAAGCCCACCTCATGAATCCCAAGGTACTGGTGGGTGTCCTCATTGGGGCCATGTTGCCGTTCCTCTTCTCCTCGTTGACGATGAAGGCCGTCGGTCGTGCGGCCTACCGCATGGTCGAGGAGGTCCGCCGGCAATTCCGCGAAAAGCCGGGCATTATGGAAGGGACCGAAAAGCCTGACTACGCTACGCCTGTGCGAATCAGCACGCAGGCCGCTCAAAAGGAGATGATCCTGCCCTCCTTACTGGGGCTGCTCACGCCTGTGGCCGTGGCCTTGATCCTTGGTGTGACAGGGGTGATGGGCCTTCTGATGGGCGCCCTGGCCTCCGGCTTCTGCATCGCGGTGTTCATGGCCAATGCCGGTGGTGCCTGGGATAACGCCAAAAAGCACATTGAACGTGGCGCTTACGGCGGAAAAGGCACCGACGCTCATAAAGCGGCCGTCGTGGGCGACACCGTGGGCGACCCGTTCAAGGATACCAGCGGTCCCAGCCTCAACATTCTCATTAAGCTCATGAGCATGGTGAGCGTGGTGGTGGCAGGGCTGGCCGTCCGTTACAGTCTTGCGTCGCTCGGTTGGTTCTGATACGGGCCCCAAGACCTCGATGTGTAAACATCGAGCCAGGTAGGTCATTTCGACGAGGCGGGATTTACGTCCCGCCTCTTTTTTTCTCGCTTTTTGTCGCTACGCAAACGCCGGCATCAGGCGAGTTGCTCCAGCTCTTCAACACGCCTGGCGAGTTCTAGGACAAGAGGATTCTCGCTGGCCCAACCAAGAACCTCAGCCACACGGCGATAATACCAGAGCGTCCCCTCGCGACCGCCCTTGAACTTGTTCCAAATCTCCGGCCCAAAGACGCGGTATTGCCCAAGCAAGATGCTGACGTTGTCTAGCTTATCCGCGGCTTGGATGAGGCGGACGGCCGCGTTAGCGGTGCGAAGGCGTTCCAAAAAGGCCTCCTTTCGTTCCCGCCAGGGTGGCTTGGGCTGAACCACCGTATCGCTGCACGCTTGAACAATGGACAGCACAGTCTCGCCAAAGCGGGCAGCGATTTCCTCGGCGAGTCCCGGTCGATTTTGGTCCTCTAGGGAATCGTGAAGCAGAGCGGCAATGGCCTCGTCTTCGGTGCCCCCGTATTCCAAAACGAGCCCACATACCCGCAGGAGGTGTCCTATGTACGGCGCATCGTTGACTTTTCGTCGCTGGTCACGATGCAACGAGACGGCAAATTGCAGGGCCTCATCAAAACGGGGGGTGAGATTCATCGCTCTTTATCACGAAAATGGGATGACTTACGGTGCGCCGCCTTCGTAAACACTAAATTCGGCCCAAACCGGCAGGTGCTGGGCAACCTGTTCAGCCTGGGCTGTCGTCAATTGGAACTGCCGCAATAGATCGACAACCCCTCGGCGTCCCGTGTATTCTATGGTGGCACGACCATCAAACACAATGTTTTGCGAAGATTCCGTCCCCGAGACATTGCTTGGCAGACCCATGATCGCACATGTGCCATCGGGCACGCGCAGCGCTGCCGTGATGACCCGATAGTCCCGCGAGAAATTGCCCACGACGATAACGTCATCTTCCCCTCGGCCGTCATCCCGCACGGCGCGGAAAACCTCGTCGAGTAGGCTTAATTCTTCGTCCGCCCGGAAGGGGTCCACGGAGTAGCTTACCAGTGAAAAGGTGAAGGCCTTTTCGGGAGGCACCCCTCTTGCCCGAAAGGCAGCCACTAGGGGCGGAACTTGCAGCCGCCTTTGCGGATCATCGACCACTTGCACTGTCCGGCGGTCAACCTCGAGGGCACGCATGTCAAAGAGGACGACCGTCCCCCGCCGCGTCACCAGGCGGAGCGGTTCCGGTACCGTCACATAATGAAAGGTCTCGTTCTTGGGATCGACGTGGTCGAGGAGCTGCGCCAAGACGCTCCGGTCCCGAAGATCCACCCCCTGAAGCACAGCCAAATCGAACTGGTGCACAATCGTGGCAATGGCGGTGAGCACGCCTGGTTCCAGGACCTTCCGTTGATCGAGGGGCGTCACATCCCACACGACGATGCGAAAGGCCCTTTGCTTCTTCGCGGGGGGGAGAATCGCAATTGGCTCAGCGGGTGTTTCGCCGGAGGGGGATGAACCGGGACGGATTTCGCGAATGGGTAGGTTTCCCTTCGAGAGGGTGTAAACCTGCGGGATAACCAACCATGCGACGGCAATCCCGCCAATTAGGAGTAGAAGTGAGTAAAACCGTGTCATATCCTCACCGCAATAGGACTACCACCCAGGCCTAAGGCAGCGGCCCCACCAGGGCTAACCGACATACAAGCCTGCTCCTCACGCAGTCCAAAAGCCAGTCGCTACCGTGACGTGTTTGCCAGCGATCGGCCGATTTGTTTGATGGTATCCCCTAATCCATATCGTCGGTTGACGGGAGAAACGGATTCGCTTGATACTGTTCAAGCCCTCTGGTCGCTAAAATCGTTGCAAGTGGCATCGACGGTTTGCCGACTGTTCGTTGGGACAAGCAAGGTCTCGGTTGGCCCCCAAGTATTGGGTCCATCGCCTTTCCCTGCGAAGTATGACAATGGTAGGGGCAAACCCGATGGTGGCCTATTTGCTGAATTTGAGTCGGCGGTGTGCTACGTCGCATTAAAAGCCTATCCCATAATCTCCCCTCGCCCGTTCGGCGGGAGAGGGGTCGGGGGCAAGGGTGGCTGGAATCGCGGCCGGTTTTCTCAATTGATTCCGACGTTCGCTTACCTTCACCCCAACCCGCTCCCAGAGAGAGAGGGGACTTTTTGAGATAGGCTCTAAACTCACGTGACGGCTGCCGTGTACTGCCAAAGTCGGAAGGACGTGCGCCGTCTCTTCCGCTGAAGAGCCGATTTGTAATCGGTTGTCGTTCCCAGGGACAATGGCACGTGGGCCTCTAGTAATCCGGCGAGAGGAACGCGGTGTTACCGGGGTGACGATCCGCGGGAAAAAGTAGGGCCACTTGAATTAAGGGATTTTGACAGTATGATGGCGCAAGTGTCATGTGAGGCAGGCTCGCCCGGGAAAAAATAAAAAATCGTCGCACTGGTTTTCTGTGACCTCTGCGAACGACGACAGGGCGGGTTTCGGGGGAACCGGGTGGACCTCGGTGACCGGCAGGGCTTATCGTCGAGACGAGGATCAACCATGTCAGATTCGACTACAAAGAAGCCGCTGGGTGAGTTTCGCCATATCGATGCGTACGATGTGGACGATGTGACGGTCGTTCATTTCAAGGAAAGCCGGATCACCGACGACCTGGGCATCCAGGAGTTGGGCCAAGAGTTGTTCTCGTTGGTGGACGGAGCCAATCGAACAAAACTCTTGCTGAATTTTGCCAATGTGCAGTTTCTGTCAAGCGGTGCTTTGGGAAAGCTGCGGGCTTTAGAGAATCGCGTTTCCAAGCGGGGTGGGGTTGTCAAGCTTTGTTCGATCAATCCCAACATTTACGAGGTCTTCAAAATTACCCGCTTCGACACAATTTTCGAAATCTTCCAAACAGAGGCGGACGCCCTCGCCAGTTTCTGAGGAAATTGGCAGTAAGTGTTGATTCTCCCCCAAGCAGGCTGTGGCCTTTTCCCGCCGGATAGTCGCTTCTTCGCGAAACTCGTCTTGTCACTCACCCCAATATCGGGTAATTGTTCCGCGGGGCGGCGCCCTTTACTTTGCGCCGCGTGTTTAACCACGATCCATTGCCGCCGGGACAAGAAAGCGCACGATCTCTGCCTTATGCCGTTACGCATGATGACAATCGTTGCCGGGCTGGCAATCCTCTGGACGGTGCTGGCCGTTGCGGGGGACCCAGGCTCGCTGCCGCCGGGTTTCCGAAACGCTCCCGGAGGGGGGCCTCTTTCGAATCAAAACGGTGGCCTCTCCGAGGGGCCGGCGCCGGCGGACGAAGGCGGGGTCGAGGAAGAACTTGTCGTTGAGGTGCGGGTCGTGGGGGCCAAAAATCTGCCGCGGGAAAAGTATCTGCCGTCCATCAAGACCCGTGCGGGACGGCCATTTGATGTCAACCTTCTGGAAGAAGATGTCCGCCGCCTTTATCGCACCGGGCTTTTCGTGGATATCAAGACCTACACGCCAAAGGTGCCCGGGGGTCGGCTAGTTGTGTTCGAAGTCTTGGAAAGACCACTTCTGCACTATGTGAAGTTTGCCGGCCAGCGAGCCTTCAGCGAAAAGCGGCTGGCCAAGGAGGCCGGCCTGAAGGTCGGTGACCCGCTCGACACCTGGCAGGTTGACGAAGCCCAGCGAAAATTGGAGAAGTTTTATCACGAGAAGGGCTTCTCCAACGCGAGGGTCACGGTGATCGAAGGGAATAAGACCACTGACCGCGGGGCCATTTTCTTAATCAATGAAGGTCGGCGGCAGCGCGTGGCTTGGACAGGCTTTGTGGGAAACACCATCGCCACGGATGCCCGACTGAGAACCCAGGTCCAGACCAAACCCGGTTGGTTTTGGTTCTTGGGCGGATTGTTCAATCGCCAACAGCTTGATGACGATGTGGAACGCCTCACGGCCTACTACCGTGGTTTAGGGTTTTTCCGGGCGAGGATTGGGCGTAATATCGAAGTTTATCGCGACCCGCTGGATGACCGCCGGGAGTGGGTCTATGTGACGTATGTCATCGATGAAGGTCCTCGCTACAAGGTGCGGGACATCCGCTTTTTTGGAAACCAAAAGTTTTCCAGTGAAGAACTGACCCGCATCTTGGAGCTGAAGCCTGGGGATTACTTCGATCAAAATAAACTCCAGACTGACCTCAATAAGATGCGGGAAAAATACGGGTCGATCGGCCACGTCTTCGCTGATATTGAACCTGATCCGCGGTTTCTCGAGGAGCCGGGCGAACTCGACCTGGTGTACCGAATCGAGGAGGGGCACCCCTACCGAGTCGGAATGATAAACGTGCGGATCAAAGGGGAATCTCCCCACACCCAGGTCACGACCGTGCTCAATCGGATGTCACTGGCCCCGGGCGATATTGCGGATATCCGCGAGATTCGCGCGAGCGAACGGCGGTTGCGGGCATCTCAAATTTTTGAGGTGGATCCCTCACGGGGCGCACAGCCTAAGATCGCCTTCAGTCCACCTGAAATCCCTGTGATTGCCGAGGAGTCCCAAGGGCCGCGGATCGCCGAACGTCCGGATCGCGTCGTGCCTGCCTCGGGAACGTCGCCTGCGCAGCCGGAACCGAGTTCCAACACCACGCCCTCGCCAGACGTTTTTCGGGGCCAGGACAGTGGCGGGGGTATCACACTGCCCTCACCCCCCGGATGGGTCTTTCCCAATCCTTTTGGACGTAAACCCGATACCGCCAGTTCTTCGTCGGTTATTCCGGCCGTTGGTACAATGCCATCCGCATCGGCACCGCAGAATGTTTACGGTGCTGTTTATCAAGCGCCGCCAAACCGTTCATCCAATACCACCCTGGTAGCCAACGAAAGCACCGACGTGGTCACTGTGCCCGGGGGTGGAGGCAACGTAGCTGTGGGGGCTGGCGAGGTCACGATTTCCGACATGAATCGGGGCGCCTCGCCCACGTCGGCAACAGTCCCACAAATGGCACCGGACGCGCAAGGCCGTCTCGTGTTTCCCGATCGCCCTATGCCGGGGGATGCCTCGGTGTTTTCCGACCGGCCACCGGACGAAATTCCGCTCGAGCTGCCCTTGGAGCCGCAAGTGGAAGAGGCCCGAACCGGCCGGTTGTTGTTCAGTGTGGGGGTCAACTCGGATGCCGGGGTTATGGGCAGCGCGATCATCGAGGAACAGAACTTTGATTGGACGCGGTGGCCACGGAGCTGGCGAGACATTATTGAAGGCAGGGCCTGGCGGGGTGCCGGTCAGCGGTTCCGGTTGGAAGCCGTCCCCGGCACCAGGGTTCACCGCTACATGGTCAGCTTTTCAGACCCCTATTTCATGAATCGAAATGTGACTTTTGGTTTGAGTGGTTTTTACTATCGCCGAGACTATTATGAGTATCTCGAAGAGCGGATCGGTGGCCGGGTCGTCTTCGGCTATCAATTTACACACGACCTTTCGGGAACCGTTGCTTACCGCGGCTCGGATATCAAGATTTCTGACCCGATTTCTACGCCCTGGGGAATCCCTCCAACGATCAACGCGGCCGTGGGAACGAACATCCTTCACGGGTTCGAAATTGCCTTGACGCACGACACCCGCGACAACTCGTTCCTGCCTACCGAAGGTCACTTTTTCCAGATCGCCTTTGAACAGGTAATTGGCACATACGATTACCCCCGTGTGGAATTGGACTATCGCCGCTATTTTGCCCTGCGGCAACGCCCGGATGGGTCGGGACGGCACGTCCTTGGCTTGGCCAGCCGCTTTGCCGTCACAGGAGACGAAACACCGGTGTACGACCACTATTTTGCCGGGGGTACGTCGAGCCTCCGAGGCTTCGATTATCGCGGGGCGTCCCCCCGAGAATATGGTATCGCGGTTGGCGGACACTGCCTCCTTTTGGCCTCGGCGGAGTACATGTTCCCCATCACAGCCGATGATATGGTCCGCGGGGTGATCTTCTGCGACACCGGTACGGTCGAGCCAACCATTGACTCTTGGGACCAGCGATATCGGGTATCCCTGGGTTTTGGGTTGCGGCTGGTCATCCCGGCGATGGGACCGGCCCCGATTGCCTTTGACTTCGGCTTCCCGATCAGCGAAGAACCCGGCGACGACAACCGCGTGTTCAACTTCTTCATCGGCTTCTTGCGGTAAAAAGCGGTCAGTCCACTTCCACCGGAAAACTCCCGTCGTTGCCTCGACTTTGAGACGACAAAGACCGCTGTCATTTTTTATGAGAGGGGTACCAGCCCAAAACCCGCGTGATGTCCACTACAAACTCAGGGGAAGGTGGGGGGATGATAATCGACAGACTCGCTTCAGTCGAACCGCGATGCCGTATCTCTGAGGTCGCGGGACTGCTGGAGCAGAGATAAATCGTCTACGAATTTCTGGGCTTTCCAACCCCCTTTTCTCCTGGCCGCAATTTAATACGATACGGTGATAAGGAAAAACAACAAAATAGGAGTGGAAACGTAGTACAAAGAGCCCATCCCAAAAAGTCGCCTCTCCCTTCGGGAGAGGGTTGGGGTGAGGGTAAGCGGACGTCGGAATCGATTGAGAAAACCCGCAGCGATTCGAGGCACCGTCACCCCCGACCCCTCTCCCGCCGAACGGGCGAGGGGAGATTATGGGATGGACTCAAAAGGGGCCAGGGAGAGGTGGTGGCCCAGTGGGGAAGAGGAAGCTCGGTTGGTGGGTTTGTGTTAACCGCGGCCTGCTGGACGGACGTTGTCATTAGTGGAAAAGCGTTTTGCCAGTGGCAGAGGGGGGACAATACCCATGCTACAAGTCGATCTGCAGACACGGCGCTGGACGGTTGCCGATGCCGAGGAACTCTACGAGGTCCAGAGCTGGGGCAAGGGGTATTTCTCCGTGAACGCGGCGGGGCACGTATGTGTCCATCCGGAGAAGGATCCCCAGCGATCGATCGATTTGAAACATTTGGTCGATCGCCTGATCGTTCGTGGGATCCAAACGCCCGTGCTTATCCGTTTCGGCGGTATCTTGAAGCACCGTTTGGGCGAGATCAAGCAGGCCTTTGAGGAGGCCATCCGAGAACACAACTACAAAGGCCGCTATCACTTGGTCTATCCAATTAAGGTCAATCAGCAGCGGCAGGTCGTCGAGGAGATTCTCCGTTACGGGGCGGCTTATCAGTTTGGGCTTGAAGCCGGCAGCAAACCGGAACTCTTGGCCGTCATTGCCCTGGCCGACAACACAACTCCCATCGTTTGCAACGGCTTCAAAGATGCCCGTTTCATCGAGACAGCCATGCTGGCCCAAAAGATGGGACGCAACATCTTCTTGGTTGTCGAAAAGTACACCGATTTGGAGCTAATTCTCCATTTTGCAAAAGAGGTGGGAGTTCGGCCTAACATCGGGATTCGTGTCAAACTGGCGGCCATGGGGTCCGGCAAGTGGCAATCCTCAGGGGGGCACCGCTCGAAGTTTGGGCTTACGGTCAGCGAAATTCTCCGGGCTTTGCGCGAGCTCAAAGAGCACGACATGGCCGATTGTTTCAAGTTGTTGCATTTCCACCTGGGCAGCCAGATCACAAATATTCGGCACATCAAGACGGCCCTCACGGAAGGTGCCAGGGTCTTCGCGGACCTCTACAAGCAAGGTGCTGGGTTGCAGTACCTCGATGTCGGTGGCGGCCTTGGCGTCGATTACGACGGCTCGCAAACGACGTTCGAATCCAGCGTTAACTACACCTTGCAGGAATATGCCAACGACGTTGTGTATCACATTCAGCAGGTCTGCGATGATGCAGGCGTGCCCCATCCGACGATTTTTTCCGAAAGTGGTCGGGCCGTTGTGGCCTACAACAGTGTGCTGGTGTTCAATGTGCTTGGCGTTGCCGACCGGGGTGAAAACGGCATCCCAGAGCAGATTCCCGAGGATGCCGAACAGCCTCTCCATGATCTCCGACAAACTTACGACAACTTGAATGTACGAAATCTCTTGGAGAGCTTCCACGACGCCCAGGAGGCCATGGAAAATGCGATCAATCTGTTCAACAACGGTTACATGTCGTTGGAGCAACGGGCATTTGCAGAGAATCTTTACTGGGCAATTTGCCGCAAGATCTTCCGCCTCATGCAGCATTTGGATTATGTCCCGGAGGAACTCGAAGTTCTCGATTCCCTATTGAGTGAGACATATTTCTGTAACTTTTCACTGTTTCAATCGTTGCCCGATAGTTGGGCGATTAAGCAGCTCTTTCCGATCATGCCTATCCATCGTCTCACAGAGCAGCCCACACAGCGGGGGATTTTGGCCGATATTACGTGCGACTCCGATGGGAAGATTGACCGCTTCATTGATCGCCACGATGTGAAGCGGACTTTGCCCCTCCATGTATTTCGCGGTGAGCCCTACTTCATTGGCGTATTTCTGGTAGGGGCTTACCAGGAAATCCTCGGCGACCTTCACAATCTGTTTGGGGATACGAATGCGGTTCACGTGGGACTGGACGAAGACGGCGACGTGGTGGTGGAGACCGTCATCAACGGTGATACCGTGCGCGAGGTCCTATCCTACGTGGAGTTCGATCCCAACACGTTGGTCGTGCGTTTGCGAAATAGCCTTGAAGAGGCCATTCGGCGGGGACGCATCGACGATCGTCAGGCCGGGCGGCTGCTCCGCTTTTACGAGTCGGGGCTCGAAGGCTACACGTACTTGGAGAACATGCCCGAGTGATGGCGGCGCCACGTCGAAACCGCGTTACGCAGCGAAGATTTTGAGCGAATCCTAGGCAGGCTTCATTTGATTGCACGTGACGGTGACAGCATGAAAGATAGCATCTTTGGCTTGGCGAATAAGACGGCACTTGTGACGGGAGCAAGTCGAGGGATTGGGCGTGCCATTGCCTTGGCTTTTGCTCAGGCCGGGGCGGAAGTCTTCATTTGCAGTCGCAAGGCGGAGAGCATTGAGGCCGCGGCAAAGGCGATTCGTGAGCAAACGGGGGCTCGGGTGGAGTGGATGGCCGCCGACGTTTCGCAGCGCCAGGCCGTGGACCAACTGGCCGCCGAGGCCCTTCGGAGGATGGGCAAAATTGACATTCTGGTCAACAATGCGGGCTGGAATATTCCCCAGGCCATTGACGAAATCCAAGACAAGGACTGGGATTACCTGATCGAACTGAATCTGACCAATTGCATGCGGCTGACGCGGGCCATTGTTCCCGACATGAAAAAGCGCCGCTGGGGTCGCGTGATCCATATTTCGTCCATGATGGCGATGGGAAGCACGCCCAAACGCAATGCGTATTCTGCCACGAAGGCGGCGTTGGTGGGCATGGCTCGGGCAAGTGCCCTTGATCTTGGCCCGTGGAATATTACGGTCAACTGTATCGCTCCCGGTCCCATTGCCACGGAAATGCCAATGACGCTCCTCAGCAAGGAGCAGCAGGAGCAGATGACCCAGCGAACTGCCTTGGGCCGTTGGGGACAGCCCGAGGAGATCGCCTGGCCGACGCTTTTCCTGGCAAGTGAAGCGGCACGCTACATTACTGGTCAGGTGATTGTTGTCGATGGCGGCTGCTTGGCACGAATCATCTGATCATCTAAAAAATCCATAAAGGTCCGGCGACAGGCTACCGGTTAGGCCAGAATGAACCAGTGCCAGACCGCCACATTTCCACAAGGCTACATCACCTCGACGCCGTCACTCTTTTTCGTAGTGTTCGACTAGGGGCCAGTATGTGGAAAAGTCAAAATCGGGGCTGTTATCGAGGTCATGACAGTTTCGGCACGAGTGGGCCTCCGAGCTTTCGGCTTGTTCCTTGGTAACGATCATTGCCTCGGCTGCCCGTCGTTGCCGCTCGAGGTCACTTCCCATCTCGGCGGCCACGTGTTCTCCGCCTGGCCCATGGCACGATTCACAACCCACGTTGATCAGGTGTGGTGTCTTTTCCTCGGAAAGGAAACCCGAAAGGTAAGGGAAGTACCGCGTGGGATGCCAGCCCGTCACGTGACAGCTAATGCATTCGGGATCGAAGTTGCGTGGCGGATCAAGTCTCACAAGCGTTTCCCATGCCCGAGAGTGGCCTGACCGTTTCCAAACGCGATAGGATTCCTCGTGACATGCAGCACACTTTTCAGACCCGACGAACTCGCCTTGCACTTCCCGTCGCGGATGCGGAGCCGGACGTATCTCAAGTCCCTCCAGCCCAAGGGCCTGAAGTTGTGCCTGGTAGGTGGCCATCATCTCTTTCATGGCGGGCGAGTCGGGATAACGAGAGTCGAGAATGACCCGCTGGTAGGCCATCGGCGGGTTGTTACGCTCGTAAATGCCAACGACGGCCGCCGCCATCCCCTTCTCACCGACGAAGACGAGCATCGTTTGGGTATCGGGAACAAATTGCGGGGCACCCGGCGGTTCTGCCGGACCATCAGAAATGGCTACCACGGCGAACTCGGGAAATTCGCGGACTAGGGCGATGGCCTCATCCCGAGCCGCATATGCCAACAGGACAAGGATGTCGGCCTGTTGCTTTAACTGGGGGACAACCTTGGCGAGGGCCTCGGCAGGATCGGCAAAGGATAGGTCGGGATTGCGAATCTCCTCTTGGTAGCTCTTTCCGAGGATTGCCGTCACGCCAACGCGTTTCCCCCCAGCTTCGACAACGCGGAACCGGCTTGTCCACTGATCGGTATCAAAATCGAATAGGGCAACATTGGCTGAAACGAACTCACTCTCCGTTCCGCTGCTTGGTGCAATAACAGACAATAACAACGGTGCCGGTAGTCGCAAGTCGTTGCGACCCAAATTGATAGCGTGATACCCGATTCGCCTTAGGGCATCGACCGTGATTTGAAACTTGACCTCTGTCTGCTTGCCAAAGCCTTTAATGAGACCTCCAAGGTCCATGACGACGAGTGGCCAACCATCGGCCCGAAGCTGTTCGATCATCGTGTGCCGTCGGCTCAAGCCGCCTTTCATCCGCTCCTTGCCAGCGCAACCGCACGGCTCAAAATATCCATCTTGATTACCGGTGAAGACAAGCGCCACGGTTGGTTTTGTCCAACCGACGAAGAATTGGCCATTCTCCTTGATGGGATCAAAAGGTGGCCGCTCTAACCGGCGGTCCGAGGTCTTGGATGTAGCCACCCGGGGTGGCGTCGCTTGTGTGTCGGAGGCCGCAGGTAGAGGCGAGCTCGGAGCGTTGGGCATCACCTGGGGAATGGTAGCGTCTCCCGCGGTGGGAACCTGATTGCCCCGCAGAGGATTGGGAAGAGGCCCCGCTTCGTCTTGGGTTGCCGAAGCAGTTTCTGGCCTGGGTGAAACACCGGGCAGCGACGATGGCAGCCGCGGGGACTCCACCGGTTGAGATTGCCCACCGGCTGATGGCGTCGTGGAAAACGGCTCATCCGGGACGATCCAGCCACTCTGGACAGTTTCATTAGCCGTTGGGGCACCTGGACTGGGTGGCAGCTCCCAAGGTGTCCCGCTGGGTGTCTGCGATGGCCACAGTTGACCCACAGTTGTCCGATCGGGCGAAGCATCTTTGTCCCCACCATCGGCGAGCTCCGCCTTGGCGGTTGCCTCATTGGGGGCTGCAACAGATTCTCCTGTCCCCGCTTGCTGGCCAACTTTCTCCACTGGTTTTGCTGGCTGGCAGCCTGCGAATAACAATCCCAGCGCCGGGAAAATGAACAGACTAAACCACAAGGGCGTCTGAGAAGATTGGTACATCCGTCACGTTCTCCGTACAAGGGGATCCGTCCTGAAAAATGCACGCCCGTTCGCAAGCCGTGCACTCAATCCACGGCAAAGCGAACGAGGATCTTTACCTCAGGCGCATCCGGATGGTTGGTTTTAAGGATCACTTTTCCCGCATGTGCTTCGTCCAAACCGAAGTAATTAGCCGGCCCGGCCCCGGGTGGAACACGAATCGTGATGGGAACGAACAAACTCAGCGAGGCCTCCACGTACCGGGGTTCCTCAATTGTTACTTGTAAGAAATCAGGAATTGTACGATCGACCTCGACCTTTAGGTTTTCCCCAACGAGAGGTGTCAGGCGGAGCATCACTCGCCGTTCCGCCCCTGAGCTCCGATTGATCCGCCCAAGGTGTAACATCCCGCGGGAACTATCCCAGCCAACACCCGTGATGTTGACATCGCTTTCCACCCGACCAGCCAATGGAATCTCCAACTCAGGCATATCCTTTTGGTCGGTCAACACGCGGATTTTCTGCTGAATCGGCCCTAAAGGCAAGCCTGGTTTTAGCCGAACCGTCACACGGTAGCCCGATTTGGCCCCAGGTTCCACAGTAAGTTCGTCGGGGGCAAGGGGCTGAATATCCAGATCAATAAACTCAGCGTTCTCGTCCTTGTTTGCCAACTCAATCCCTTTGACCTGGACGGGCTGGTCCCGGAATACATAAATCTTTGCTTCCCCCATTGCCGGCTGCATCTTGACCACCCGACTGAAGACGATCTCGCTCGGCACGACCCGGATCGATTTCACGACATCGGCCTTGATCGTAAAAGTGACCTGCGGTCGGGTGGGGTCATTTGTCAGAATGGTGGCACGTTGTGTGACCGGGCCAAAATAGTCCTTGCCGTTAAATTCCAGCGTTACTGGCTTTGATTCGCCCGGGGGGATCTCTGCCGAATCGAGGTTTAGCACCGTGCAGCGACAAGTACTGTCACCAATGGAAATTCGGAGGGGAGCCGTTCCCACGTTCCGCACGGTGAATTCGTGCCTCACCACAGAGTTCGACTCAATCCGACCGAAGTCGTAGGTATCTTCCGGAACGTCGATCTTGGGGAGGGGCTCAGACGAAGTGGCTCCCGCCTCACTCCTCGCCCCGGAATGGGCTGGCTGGGCCTCCGCCAAGATGGGGTAACCAGGCCACGGCCGCCGCTTAACACTCCACCAGCCAAGCACTCCGCCAAAAATGACACCTAACAAGATCGGAAAAATGATCAATGCAGCCCAAACAGACCGCTTCATGGCGTCATGCTCCGCTTCAATGGTTGTATCATTCCGCCGCTCATTGCCGCTGGAAAACCACGGTCATGTTCTACCATTTTACATACGCAGCCACTAAAAGGGGGTTTTGGGCCGATACCTTTTTGGGCTCGGTGCGAAACGGCCTGACACGCCTTTTGTGACCAGTGTTGTGTGTGGTGCTAACCGAAAGAATGCTGCTTCCACTGAAAGCCGCCCTCGAACTAGTATTTTTTCCAAAAGCATTCGACAATTCCCGCGGCGGACCGGGTCACGCTCTTTGTTGACATCTCCTTTAGGTGCACTTATCATCGAGGAATGCCTGGGAGAAAGGGGAACGGTGACCCAGACTTTTGTCACTAACTCGCACCCACCCGGCGGTATTCCCTTCCCGCGTGTGCTCACGCTGTGCAGGTGAGGCACATTGATCGTGCCCGTCGGGCATAAGAGGGAGTGGTTCCCTGCTCTCGGAGCGACGTTCACCGACTACGAACAGTGCCGGAGGGAGTGTTTTTAAGGAGTGTTTTTGTCGTTTTGTTTGCCGGGTTTCGAACGATCCTGCATTCCTGAGGATGTTTTTCATGAAGCGTCAAGCGTTTACGTTGGTAGAACTATTGGTTGTTATTGCGATTATTGGCATCCTCATCGCGCTTTTGCTGCCGGCGGTCCAGGCGGCGCGCGAGGCAGCCCGACGGTCCCAGTGCGTTAATAACCTAAGGCAGCTTGGCCTTGGTTTTCAAAACTACCATGACGTGTGGGGACAGTTTCCCTTGCCCGGTATGATTGCCAATCAACTGGGGTGGACAGCCTCGATCCTGGCCTTCATTGAACAAAAGCCGATTTACGACCAGATGGACTGGAACGCGGGCAACTACATGGATGCCGGTAAGATCAAGCATGCGGCCAATCGGATTCCCGTGTATTTGTGTCCTTCAGGAGATCAAACGCACGGAATATGCCTCCGAGATCTGGCCCAACCCCGGTGGCCAAAGGGTATACACGGTTCACTATTATGGCATTCTCGGCCCATACGGGACCAATCCGACGACCAATCAAACGTACAAATGCCGTAACACGACCGAAGCCTTTGGTGGCGAGTGTGATCAGGGCGTTATGTGGCAATTTTCCAGCCGAATGGCCGATATCACTGACGGAACTTCAAATACGCTCCTCTTGGGCGAGATTTCCTGGTCGCAAATGACAAAGTACCGCGCTTGGACGCGTGGCAAATTCCAGGACAGCCGGGGAACCCTCTACTTGCTATCAAAATATCTTCGGTTCCCCATCAATTCCAAGAATGAATCGATCTGGAATGGTATCGCCTTCGGCAGCTTCCATCCCGGAGGATGTCAGTTCGTCAACGTTGATGGTTCCGCGCGATTCGTCTCGGAAACGATCGACTTCGGGATTTATCTTGCTTTGGGCAGCAAGGATGGAGGAGAGGCGCTCCAGTCGCAATGACCGTGGCACTCAGAAACTTCTTTGATATATCGGCAGCAAAGGGCACGACGTGATGGTTTCCTTTCAGCGAGTCGCTATCCTGTTCTTGTTTGCGACAGTTGGGTGTCTTTTGGTTTGCTCACAAGGTTGCGGAAAGAAGGATCCTCGTAAGAACGCGATCTGGGGGACTGTGACTTACCGAGGCCAGCCGGTCCCGGCAGGTTCCATCACGTTTATTCCCGACGCCTCCCAGGGAAACTCTGGTCCGGCCGTGACGATTCCCTTCGAAAACGGGCGTTATGACTCGCGGAGCAGCGGGTTAGGGCACATCGGCGGACCTCATAAGGTCCGTATCACGGGCCTAACGGGCAAGGATTCTGGGGATGAGTTTTTCCCTCAAGGGACGCTCCTGTTTCCCGATTACGAGACGTCCGCGAATTTACCCGACGGACCCAGTGAACAAAACTTTGTTGTGCCCGACAATTGGGTACTACCGCCATCGACGCCGCAGCGCTATGAGGGGCCATAGATACCGACGGCCATCAATGGGGCGGGGAGAACGTTACTGGGGTTTGCATCGGGTCATAGGAAAGCGTGTCCGCCAGACCTTGGGGCGCACTCGGCCCACGCTGGTTTTTTATCGGGGGTTGCCAGGGTCGAGAATGCGCGGGTTGCCGGTGGGGAAACCTTCCCGCACAGCTGATGCTCGCCACACTTGAGCCGCGGCTGTGGCCGAAACTCCACTCGCTAAGTCGTTACGATTTAAAAGAGCTACCTTCTGCCTTTCCATTTTTATGGCGGTGTTAACCCTCGGTGACCTCGTCGCCCTAATTGGGGCATGTTTTGTGGCGGCGAGGCTTTCGTGAGATCTTGAACGAGCTCATCAATTCGCGAAGCGGTGCCCGGGTGGAGAGCTTTTCCCCGGCTGGAAGCCAACTCCTCAATGCCGTGGACCGACTGCGCTAGGGCCAGAGCCACCTTTTGCCCGGCTGCTCGAAAAGAAGGGAACAGCGTGCCAAATGCTTCAGCAAGAAATGCCGATATTGCCTAATAGAGATAATTGACTTAGTTGACAAGGATACTTATAAATAATAGAAGGTCACGACTTTGGCAAATGGTTTTGCGAACGGTTAGCACCATGGCGACGATAGCAATAAGCCCTACCCAAAACAGACCTATGAGCGATAAAATTAGTGAACAATCCCGTCCCAATTCCGACCTGGCAAGTGCAAGGTTTATTGTTGACATCGATTTGAGTGATTTTCCTGCGGTCCGGGAAAGTGAGTATCCGTACAATCCCACGGCGGATCAGTTGGAACGCCTCAAAAAGGTGAGCGAAATCCTGGAGGAGGCCCCTGCCGAGGTCATCCTTCGTTGGGCAATCGACACATTTTATCCCAAGCTGACCATGGCTACAGCCTTTGGCCCGGAGGGTTGCGTGATCCTCTCCATCCTGGCGCGGTTACAGCCGAATGTGAGGGTCTTTAACTTGGATACGGGGTATCAATTTCGAGAAACCCTAGAATTGCGGGACCGCATTGCCGCGAAGTACGGGATTCAGGTGGTCCTAGCTCGCCCGGAGCTCTCGGTGGAGGAATATGAAAAGAGAAACGGCGGGCCCGTTTACAAGTCCGATCCCGATCGCTGCTGCTTTGATCGGAAGATTCAGGTCTTGAAGCGTGAGGTGGTGGGCTACCGGGCATGGATCAGCGGCATCCGGCGGGACCAAAGTCCCCACCGGGCAAACGCCCCGATTGTGGGTTGGGACAAAAAGTTTGGCTTGGTGAAGATAAACCCCCTGGCCCGTTGGACCAAGAACCAGGTGTGGAAAAAAATCATGGAGGAAAACATTCCATATAATCCCTTACACGACCAAGGTTACCCCAGTATCGGCTGCTGGCCGTGCACACGTCCTGTCCTCAGCGGCGAAGACGAGCGGGCAGGGCGCTGGAGCGGCACGGCCAAGACCGAATGCGGTTTGCACCTGGTGGATGAGCAGCCACTGCCTCCGCCCACGACGTATGGTCAGCTTTGAGTCTAAGCAGCGTAACTGCCGCGAAACGGCGGCGAGTCTTCGCAAGACAGGGGCATAAAGAAGGCCTGTGTGACGATGAAAATCTCAGCAAAAACCGAATACGCCTGTATCGCCATACTTGAATTGGCAGCGTGCTATGAGACAGGTGGGCCGGTCCAGGTCCGCAAGATCGCGGAACGCCATGCCGTTCCTTCTCGCTTTCTGGTTCAGATCATGCTTCAGCTCAAGGCAGCGGGACTTGTGGCCAGTACTCGCGGGGCCGCCGGGGGGTACCGATTGGCCGTCCCTCCCGAGGAGATCACCCTCGGCCAGGTCATGGACATCATCGAAGGCAATCAGCCCTCGGAGACAGGTTTTTCGCTCTCTGGGTCGCCGGACTCCCCCGCCGTAAGGGTCCTTGCCCAGACGTGGCAAGAGGTCCAAGAGAAAGAAAAGGAGATGCTTTCCTCGATCACCTTCGCCGAAC
>JAKPII010000402.1 GCA_029549885.1 Planctomycetota bacterium | reverse complement strand
TTTCGCGAACGTACCCAACGCGTATCTCCCGGAGGTGTCCGTTGTGGCGGTGGCCGCCTGTGGTCCTTGAGCTCCCGGTTGAGCAGGTGTCTTCGGAACAAAGACGACTGTGGCTCCTTCCACCGGCGTCCCATTGAGTGTCACAACTCCTGTGACGGGATAAGTCTTTGGCCGACCATCGCTACGGGAACACCCGATCACGACACCGAGTGCCACTGCGGTGACAAGGAAAGCGCCACAGAGCCTATTTGTCACTGTGCGATTCATAGTTAAGCAACCTCCACAAAAAACCGTTTATCTGAACACGTGGCCCAAATTCCTCGTTGGATAAGCCTGCTACTGGAGGAAATTTATAGCCCTTTAACAGGTGTGCCTTCCGTCCCTTTTAAATTCAGCATCCCTTTTTTTAGCTGCGTTCCTGAATCAACATAGAACGGTCTGACAGTTGCTCGTAAAACCTACATCCCTTTCGCGGCACCGTTCATGGCTGTTCAGTCTGCGGATCCTGGGACCGCCACTATAGCCAGCGATCCACTTGTTGTCGGCAGCCCGTTTTTTGGTCGATATGGAAAAATGCTGGGATGTCCCCTTTGGGCGCATGCCCGGAGACATCCACAGCACTCAAAGAGCTCCCGACCTTTTTCGCAAACGAGCGGCTCGCGCCGGGACAACTATCCTAAAAACCCTTATCCAACGGGCTACGGTGTCTGAACTGACTCCCCACCATCCTTGGACCCTAAAGCACCCCATACGCCATAAACGCTCGGGCCGGTGGCCGGCTGGTAGGCAGCGAGATTCCCCGTGTTGATGGTGTTTGAAATAAACCTTACGGAACCGTCCGCAAAAAGACAGTTCACCCCACCCGGATGCCGACTGGAGGGTGGTAACACCACACTTACCTGATCGGCCCAATCTTGCGAGTGGGTGGAGTCGCTGCACGACGGCGCGTTTGGAGGCAGAACCGTTGTGAAACCAGTTTGGGCAGGCTGGCCGTCAGTCCAACGACCACCCCAATACGTGTGAATCGGATTTGAGGATGCGACATATTTGCCGTCAGTGTGTTGGAGACAGGCGTTTGGTGTGTTGATAACGGGAACGTTCTTTATAACAGCAAAAACATGTTCGACCGATTTTGCTGGAGCGACGGCGCCGGTCTGGCTTTGATAGTTGCCCGTCAGTTTTGCTGCGCACAAACGCTCACTCATTGCAATCGTGTTACTGGTGCCGTCGGTAATATCGGCGGTGGAGTAGGTGGTGTTGTAAGCGAACAAACCCCGGACTTGCGTGGCATCGCGGATACTTTCCACCCGATCGCCGATGCAAAAAGCATAGGAATTATAAGGACCGGTACGGTTGGGGACGCCGCTGTCAGACGGACACAACAGCAAATCCGGGCTATCATCCCAAACTGACCAACCTTGCCAGCCCGCGGGTCCATCGGGCGGGACTACTATACCGCCACTGGTCGTCCCCGTTGGATCCCCGGCGCGAATCCTATCGTACATGGCCCCTTGCTCAATGTAGGGCAACAAGGGTATGAAACCACTTTTCCGGCCCTGATTCGAGCACCAACTATCCGTCGAACAACCGGAGGTCCCGCCTTTTCGGTAGGGAAATACCTTTTGAACATCATGGTAGTTGTGAAGCCCCAAACCAAGTTGCTTAAGATTGTTTGTACATTGTGACCGGCGGGCTGCCTCGCGGGCAGCTTGGACGGCAGGCAAAAGGAGGGCGATGAGGATGCCAATAATGGCAATCACAACCAAAAGTTCAACGAGCGTGAAACCACTTGGGCACCTTGGCCCGACACCACGAAAACACGTCCGATTCATTGCAGCACCTCCAAAAACAGAACAGTGACAAGGGGAGCACTTGCTCCGAGCAACCCAATTCCCAGCAAATGCGCCAGACTGATTTGGCGCCAACACTTCCCACATTTTACTTGGCGGAACTATCTTGTCAACGGTATAAGCTCACGACAAGGTAACTACTTGTGACCATTTATTGTTATGATTTCTGAGAGAGAACTCTCAAGTGAGAGCACTATTCTTGGCCACGGACCAGCGGGCTCCTGTAACTGGTCTCTGGAAGAGACGCAGACGGGCCGAGCGATTCGTTGGGATGAACGGAGACCCTAGTGATCGGCCGTTGCGAAAAGGCAAGGAGATCCACCGGCTCTTCAGCAGAAGGTCACGCTGGTGACGAAGGATCGTCGCCGCGTGGTCGGATCATCTTCAGTGGGTCCAGGACCTCGGCAAGCTGTTCTGGGGATAAGATTTTTTGCTCTGAACAGATTTGACGGATAGTTTTTCCGGTTTTGAATGCCTCTTTGGCGATGGCCGCGGCCTTTTGG
>JAKPII010000345.1 GCA_029549885.1 Planctomycetota bacterium | reverse complement strand
TTGACACCGCTGGTCCGGCGGCGAGTGAGATCAAGGAATGCTTGGCTATCAAAAAGGACTTTTGAAGGAGGTTGCGCCGGATGCTTCAAACACTCGGAATTGTGGATGCATGTTTTGCATCGGATAAGGAAAGACGCCGGGCTGCTGGGCGGTTGCAAGGAAAGTCTATTCTGGAATGGGTGACGCGCCGGGCAACCGACTGCCAACAGTTGGACGGCGTTATCGTCGTCACTTCGTCAGATCCAGCAAACCTCTTTGTCAAAGACCTTGTTCCGCTTGATGTGCCGGTATTCGTCGGGGAAGGCGACGATCATTTGACAATCTGGGCCAAAGCCTTGGAGGCTTATCCTTGCCGGGAATTTGTGCGATTTGAAACGGCGTGCCCCTTTGTGGATCAACTGCTGGTCGATCGCCTGGTCAAGGAAGCCCACCGTCTCGATGAGCCTGCTGATTATGTCGGTTACCGAAGCCATAACGGCACACCAGCGATGCTAACCAGTGTTCCTGTGTACGGGGAGCTGGTGCTGACCAAGACACTTCACCGCCTCTGCGAACGGTTGCGAAATCCTTCGGACCGCGCGCATCCCACCCGTTACATTTATTCCCACCCAGAAAGATTCAAGATTCATTGGCTTCCCATCCCACCGGGCCTAGACCGAGACGATATTCGCTTGGTCTTGGTGGATGAAGACGACTGGGAAGTTCACCAAATCATTGTGGATACCCTTGGGCCTGAGTGTGACGGTCATCACATCGCCCACCTTATTGAGCGATGCCCTTCTCTGCGTAAACAGATGGAAGCGCTAAATGAGAAAAAGAGCCGTCAAGCTATAGTCAAGGCCAGGCCATCCGTCTGAAAGTTATTCCCCCGTGCGAACAATCGATTCCGACGTTCGCTTGCCCTCATCCTAACCCTTTCCCGGAAGGAGAGGGAGATTCCTTGGGATAGGCTGTCAGTTGGATAGCTCCACCTGGGCTTCCGAATTTGAAGAGCGGGCTGGCAGTCTGGGGTCGGGCATCGTTTTGAGATAAGCCCTTTCCACAGTGTCAACGAGCTCAGCCGGCCAACCGGGTGGACTGATGTTGGTCACGCGAATGTCGGGCTTTTGCTCAGGTCCAAGGTACTTGCTCGCCACCTCGCCCACGGCCTTCACACGGGCCTCTGTAATGGTGGCGTCTTCGCCTTCCTTAACATAAATTGCCCGGTGACTTAGCGGTGCTTGGGTCACGATCCACTGAACCTGCCGTTTCCCAGCATCGGTTAACGTCTTTCCGTCTTCCGCGAAGTAGTGGTCCGCAATCAGATTCTGTCGTTTCCAGCCATTGTGAACCATTATCACAAACGGCAGACGGGCATTCGTGCGGTCTGCCGGAACGAACGCATCGGGCCAACAGGCATTGCGGACGGCATCGACCTTGATGCTATGAAAGAATCCCTTCACACCTTGGGCGAAAACGGAATCCGAATAGGCTGTATACGCCCATAAAGTTACACTACAAACGAGAAGTGCGAAGGACCTCGACATTTCCTTGTCCTCATGCGTGATAACTGAATCACCAAATTCCGCAGTGGGAATGGTATCATCCACCGTTCCGTGGCTCTTCTTCGTGTGTTATCGGCACCTTTCACTTGACTCGTGGATACTTATTACGAAAACCCCCATACACAATCGAAAGGTGCACAAAGTAGAGAAAATGGAGGCCCTGCATGGGCTTTCATGATGAGTTTACCTTGGTTAGCTCCTATTGTTCTTGATTTTTCTGCGCCGCCTGCCGATGACTCCTATGCCTGTTGCCGGTAGTCAGGAGCGCTACCTTGCGCGCGAAACTGGGCAACATACGAGAGATGACGCCGGGCCCACAAACCACGGAGGGTTGCACATGGGCCAAAAGGATTGCGGAAATTTGTGCGTTGCGTTCCCGATTAGCCTTCTATTACTAGGCATTACTATTTGCGGCTGCGCGTCTGATCCTTCAAAGCAGTCCCTTGGGGGAAAATCCGGTCCGACAGGGCTCGGAATAATCTCACCGGGAACCGGTACAGCTCAGACTGGGAACACTCGAAAGAGCGGCGTGGTTGCCGCGGGAGGTGTTACCACCGCCGGTTCGGCCCAATTTGACCCACTCAGTAGCGTTAAGGATGGCCTGGAAAAGGTCGGGGAACTACTCACGTTCACGGAGCCGGTCCAACAGGCTCCCGACCCAACAGCCCTATCGACCAAGGCCAAGCCGAGTCCCCGGCTGTACGTTGCTATGGCACGTTTTGCGGAAGAATCTCGTCAACCTGCCATGGCCGAACAGTATTATGAAAAAGCCCTCAGTATGGATGCCAAATACTTGGACGCGCTTCTTGGGTTAGGGCGTCTTAAGGACAGGCAGGGTCAATTGGAGGAGGCCCTCACCTGCTACCAAAAAGCAACGACAGCCCATCCGGGGGAACCGACGGCTTGGAATCACCTGGGCTTGTGCTATGCCCGGATGAACCGGCTTGACCATGCCAAGACCGCGTTCGAAAAGGCGATCAGCCTCTCACCGAAAGAGTCCCGGTACCGGCACAACCTAGCCGCGGTGCTCGTGCAAATGGGCGATTTGCAAGGGGCGTTGGAGCAGCTTCAAGCGGTTCATGACGAAGCCACTGCCTATTACAATCTTGGCTATTTGCTGGTCAGAAAGGGAGACCATGCGGCGGCTTCGCGGTATTTCGCCCACGCAGTCCAAGTCAAGCCAGACTTCCAAGAGGCTCGGCAGTGGCTAGACGCCCTTTCCCAAAGATCAGCGGACGCGTCGAAGCAAAGCCAGATGCCCCCCAATGTGGAGCTGCCAACACCAGTCGAAAGACCTGCATTGCCCGACCAGAACCTACCGGTACCTCCCTCGGGTCCGGCCGGCACTTCCCCGCGAGCATTTCAGTCCGCCCACCAAGTTGCCCCCCTACCGCCCGTTCTTGACGAGAATACGCTTGAAGTGTCTGATTGGCCGAGCTTGTCAGCACCTCGACCCCTACCTCCTGTCGTTGAGTAACGATGGGGCCTGGGTCAAGGAAGGCCTGACGCGCGTCCGACGAAACCCATTTGCCGGTTTTAGAGCCTATCCCATAATCTCCCCTCACCCGTTCGGCAGGAGAGGGGTCGGGGGTGAGAGTGGCTCGAATCGCTACCCGTTTTCTCAACAAGATTCCGACGTTCGCTCGCCCTCACCCCAACCCTCTCCCGGAGGGAGAGGGGAAGCTTTTTGGGAAAGGCTTCTAACCTCAACATCTCAGCGCTTTCTGCGCATAGACAAGGAGCTTCTGCGCATAGACAAGGAGCACCTCCTTGTCGGTTTCCACTCCCCATGCAGCCGACCGAAATCAGTCTGTTGTCGTCTAACAGAAGGTTTTGAGGTCCCGGTTCTCCTCTTTGTTTCTAAGCTTTTCGCAGCGTGTCTTGAAGGACTAGCTCCTGTGTGTCATATTACACGTTTTACGATGTTGGAAAAAAGCGCGTCAGTTGAAGGGCCACCCCGTGGAAGTCTGGCCTGCAATCGATATTCGTGGCGGAAAATGCGTCAGGCTATGTCAAGGCGATTACGGTCGGGAAATCGTATTTAATTCCGACCCTGTCGCAATTGCGCACCACTGGGTCACGTTAGGTGCGCGGCGCCTACATATTGTGGACCTTGATGGGGCGAAAATAGGGGAGCCTGTCAACTTCGACATCGTGCAGAGGATATTCCAGGAGAGTGGGGTTCCCTGCCAGTTTGGGGGAGGGGTCCGGGACGAAACCACAATTTCGCGCCTCCTGGATGCTGGAGCATCGCGCGTGGTCGTTGGAACTCGGGCGGTGAAGGACCCGGATTGGTTCAGGGCGGTCGTCCGGAAGTTTCCCCGTCGGATCGTCCTCGGACTTGACGTCCGAGCCGGTCGCGCGGCAACCGATGGGTGGTTGGAGATCTCCAACCGAACCGCCGCAGAGATTGTCGCGGAGTTTGCGGACGAGCCCATCGCGGCGGTCGTTTTCACAGACATTAGTGCCGACGGCATGCTCTCCGGTGTGAGTCTTGAGGCCTTCCGGCACATGCAGCAGGTCATCACGGTGCCGTTAATCGCATCCGGAGGCGTGACAACACTTGAGGACATCAGGGCACTTAAGGAAATTGGGGTAACGGGTTGCATTATTGGACGTGCCCTCTACGAGGGACGATTGAACTTACCCGAGGTCCTTGCCATCGCTGAGGATAAAGGATCCTGTCAGTAAATAGATACGGTTAGAAATAAAGGTCGCTTAGCTATCGTGCCCCAATGGTGGGGCAGGTTTTTTCGGAATCGCATGTGGACCCTGGCAGAATCGGTTATTGAGGACAGGTTTCTATGGCTCTTTACGAAGTGAAAAAAATCCGGAATATCGCATTGTGTGGTCACGGTTCCGTTGGTAAAACGACTCTTCTCGATCGTTTACTGAACTTCACGGGGGCCGTCAACCGACCCGCAAGCGTCGATGATGGGACGAGCATCTGCGATTTCGACGAGGAAGAAAAGTCACACCGTTACACGATTGAGGCAAAGGTCACCTTTTTTGACTATGACGGACTCCACTATCACGTGATCGATACGCCGGGTTACCGGGATTTCATCGGGCAGGTCATCGGGGCCTTTCGCGCGGTGGATTTGGCCGCGATTGTGATTAACGCTCAGTCGGGTGTCGAGGTCAACACGCGGCGAGTTTTTCAGGAGGCAGAAAAAGCTGGAATCCCCCGATTGATCATCATTAACAAGCTCGACGCGGAAAATATTGACTTCGAAAATCTCTTGGCAGGTATTCGAGAGACCTTCGGCGATCGGTGCGTCCCGCTCAATGTCCCCATTGGCCTTGGTGCTGATTTTCGGGGTGTTGCCACGACCCTAAAGGCCGAGTCATCGGTTCCCGGCGCGGTCATTGACCCCAGTTCGATCAGTCAGTCTTTGATGGAATCGATTGTTGTGGCGGATGAGGAGGTATTAAGCCGTTATTTTGAAGGCCAGATGCCAACGGACGAGGAGATTTCCCAACTGCTGGGTCGCGCCATGATTGACGGGTCCGTCATCCCGATCGTTTGTGTTTCGGCCAAGACAGGGGTAGGACTTCCGGAGCTTCTTAAGGTATTCGATCTTTGTGGCATTTCGCCCGATCGAATCGTCCGGCGTGCCCAAAAACCGGACAGTGGGGAATGGGTCGAGCTAACTGCCGATCCCAGTGGCCCCCTGGTTGCCCAGGTCTTCAAGACGCGGGTTGATCCCTTCGTGCAAAAGATCAGCTTTTTGCGGGCGTACTCGGGAACAGTGAGGACCAACGCGACAGTTTCGGTGGTGGGCGAACGCAAGGGCCTGAAGTTGGCCCAGTTGTTCCATGTGCAGGCTTCAGAGATGATCCCCATCGAGGAGGCCGGGCCTGGCGCGATCGTTGCCGTAACCAAGGTCGAAGAACTTAAGACGGGGATGAGCATCGGGGATCTCGTGATGCCACCTATCGAATTCCCCACGCCTATGACCGGCTTGGCAATCACCCCCAAGAGCCGCGGGGACGAACAACGGCTCTCTGGCGCCTTAGCGAAGATTTGTCAGGAAGACCCCACCTGTCGGCTCGACCGTGACCCCCAAACCAAGGAGTTGGTGATCACGGGAATGAGCGAGTTGCACCTCCAGGTGATCCGCGAACGCCTGAAACGGCGTGACAAGGTGGAAGTGGATGTCAAAGAGCCGAAGATTCCCTATCGCGAAACAATCCAAGCCCCGGCGGAAGGAATGTACCGCCATAAGAAGCAAACGGGCGGTCGTGGGCAGTTTGGCGAGGTCCACATCCGTATGTTTCCTTTCCCGCGGGGCACCAAGGTGGAGGAGTTCGCCACAAAAGAACGGTTCCCCGAAATGAAAGAAGTCCATTATCACGAGGAATCAAACTTCCTCTGGATCGACTCGATCGTGGGCGGGACCATTCCCAGCAACTTTATGCCCGCCGTGGAGAAAGGCTTCTTGGAAAGAATCAGCCGTGGCGTCATCGCCGGCTATCCGGTTCAGGACGTCTGTGTGGAAGTCTTCTTCGGCAAACACCACCCGGTGGATAGCTCCGAGCAAGCCTTCAAAACCGCTGCCTCGATGGTCTTCCGCAATGTTTTCCAACAGGCAAAACCGGCCTTGTTGGAACCGATTGTGAAGATCGAGGTAACAGTCCCGGCAGACAAGGTCGGTGATATTAACAGCGATCTTTCGGGAAGGCGCGGTCGGGTCCTTGGGATGACCTCGGCTGGAGGTGGATTCCAAACAATCGTAGCCGAAGTCCCACTGGCCGAGGTGATCACGTACGCCCGGGCCTTGTCGAGCATCACCGGTGGCCAGGGTAGCTACACCTTGGAATTTAGCCACTACGACATCGTCCCGGGAAATATCCAAAAGGAAATTATCGAAAAGGCCAAACTCGAAGAGGAAGAGGAAGAATAAGGTTTTTAGTCCCCCACAAAGCGAAAGAAAAACAGTCGGGCGGAAACGGTTCCATCGTTTCCGCCTTTTTTGTTGGGTTAATGTCAATAACCCTCAACGCCTGAATACTGTTGGCAATCTCAGCTCGATTGCAGAAGACGGCTCTGACGACAGCGAAGCCCTCAGCCCACTGGGCTAAGGACACGTGCGGACAATGATTCAATCATATGTTGGGTCTTTTGCAAGAACGACTGTAATGGCGCAGCCCCGAGGTGCTGGTGCAGTAGTTCCAGAGACTCCCACTTCTCGATAACGGTGATGACATTATCACGGACCGGTGGCTGGACCGGCAAACCTGCGGCTGTCTCAAGGGCAGCCCCATATTCCAAGCACCCGGGCTCCTGTCGCACCGCCGGGGCGATCTTCTGAAACTCCGCAAGCACGGCATCGCGTTGTCCCGGTTTGGTGACGATTTCCGCAATCACGTGAATCATGAACACATCCTCTCGTCGTTCGAAGTTAACACAGTTGCACAACTTACGGGAGATGGCATTCAGAAAGACAGTACTTGCCCAGGACCTCTGCGGCAGGATCGACACCGAGACCCGCATCTGACCAGAAGGAAACCGTCAGTCGGCCATTCTGATCCCCTCTCACTGTTTGGAGGGGCTCGGCGACGTCTTCCACGAAGGCCTCCGCAGTGTCCCAATAATCGGGCGGATAGCAGAAATTGGAGAGAGACGCCAGTGCAAGGGCAGCTCTCACAGAGATGGTTGTTCCCGGGTACAGGCCCAAATAACAAGGCACGCAGTGCTGATGGGCCGCATCGTGAATGGCCTTGGCCGGTGTGAGCCCCCCAACCCGAATCGGGTTGACATTGAGATACTTCGCGCTGTGTAGCTCAAGGGCCATATCGGCTTGGGCAGGAGTCGTAATGGACTCGTCCAGGCAAACAGGGGTCCTCAAGGCCTCCTGGACCATTGCATGCCCCACCAGGTCGTCGGCAGGCAACGGTTGTTCCACCATACACAGGTTAAAGTCGTCAAGGCGGTAGAGAATCTCCATGTGATTCAGTGTTAAAGCCCCCTCAAAATCTCCATGGATATCCTGTGTGGGAAACTCGTGTCGCACAAAATTGAGCATCTGAAGGTCCCAGCCTGGACGCACCTTGACTGTGACCCGGCTGTAGCCCGACTCGAAGGCATTGGCAAGGTCTTTAATGAACTCATCAGTCGTCAGATGACCCGGACGATCAATGCTCTTTCCTAAAGGGAGTTCACGTGGTGCCGACCCCAATTCTGCATAGAGCGGGCGGTTATTTAGCCGACTTTTCAAATCCCAAAAAGCGATATCCAGGGCAGCCTTGGCCGCTCGCCACCCACGGAACACGGCTACTCGCTCGTGAAGTTCTTCCGGGGTTGCGTATTCACGTCCGATAAGGCGAGGAGCAAGCCAATCCCGCAAGCAATAGAATATGGCACCCGCCCATTCCGCCGACCAAAAGGGACCGTTGCCGGGACACGCCTCGCCCCACCCATAGGCTCCTCCACTCCACAGCCGGACTAAGACCGTCTCCAGCCGAGACCATTCACAAGGGTCGGTACTGAAGGGAACCGTCTCGAACCGAATGGGCGTCCGTAATGGCAAAGAAAGAAGATAAAGGTCAATGGCTGTGATCTTCATGAATCCGCCGCTTCTGCCTCAGAACCCAAAGTGGTTTGCAACCCTTCTTGCTCAATGGTCTCACGTCTCCGCGTCTTTTTCAAGCGGGATTGGTGTTTCCTGGGCCTCACGAACCAACGCCTGAAGACACGTTTTGTAACAAGATAAGCCCCCTGGTTCATCCGTCCTAACTTGTCGCTGGCCGTGATTGCCCTATGATAACCATGATACGGCCATTGTTCTTCAGCGATTCTTGACTGTCACACACCTTCTGCCACCGATTTTATCTTGCGCGATGGTAATCCTCGGCATTTCTGACCTGCACGGAAGAATCGATGCACTGGCAGCAATACTGGATCAGGTTGATCGGTGTGACATCGTCGCCCTAGCAGGCGATATCACTCACTTTGGATCACCCAAGGATGTGGATCAGATCATAGAACTTTGCCGATCTCATGCTGACCACGTGTTCGCTGTTGCCGGCAATTGCGATAGTGCTTCCATCGACCAGCGGCTCAACGAATTAGGAGTGGGGCTAGCAGGACGTGGTGTCGTGATCAATGGGGTGGGAATCCACGGTCTGTCCGGCATTCCACCATGGCGCCCGGGGATGTATCAATTCCCCGAAGACGAGCTGGCTTCATATCTCCAAGTCGGGTTTCAGCAGATCGCAGGGAGCTCGGTTCATCTCCTCCTCACCCATGTACCTCCAAGGCAATGCGGTGTGGACCGGGTCATCTGGGGTTGCCATGTGGGAAGTCGTGCCGTCCAGGAGTTTCTTTCAACGGCACAGCCGGATCTCGTCCTCTGTGGTCATGTCCATGAGGGACGTGGTATTGAACGACAAGGCAAGACGATGATCGTCAACTGCGGTCATGCCGCCTCTGGTTATTACGCGAAAATTGTGATCCCTTCCCGCGACTCGGATAATCAAATCCAGGTCGAGCTTTGCCGCGCTAAAACCCCGTGAAATCGGGATCGGAAACGAATCTTCCGATTCAGGTCGCTTCCCCTTTGGATTCGTCCCTCTGAGCAGGTCTTCCCAGCCGAGAAGCAGGCGCTTGGTCGGACCACCAGGACGAGGGCACTAAGTACCACACGACAAGGCAGCTCACACACCAACCTAATCCGGCCCCGAATAGCACATCGCTTAAAAAATGGGCCGAACTCACGATCCGTTGGGCGCACGACAAGACCAGCAATACCGTGAAGATTGGTTTCGCTTTCGGATAAAGAAGGATGAGCACAAATGCCAAGCCTGCCGCAGTAGCAGCATGAGATGAGGGAAATGAGCTACTTAAGTGCGTGAACTGACGGGTAGCCACGGGTAGCCACTCTTGAAAGGTGGTGAGAATCCCTCCGGCGAAATCAAAATCCCGGGGACGCACGCGGAAAATGAGCAGCTTCATTAAGTCCGCGGTCAAGCCTGCTGAAAAGGCCCCGATCAGGACCGTCATCCCCCGGCGCCATCCTTTGGTGTCAAGCAAACCCACGAGAAAAACGATACAAAGGACGCCAAGTCCATGGGCAAAAAACTCGCTGAGATTGCTCGCTTTCACCAATAGCTTGGGGTAGGCATCCTCCTTTGCCCAAACGGCCAACGAAAGATCAACAGCGAAGGCCGCGGGGCTTAGGGCCATCAGTGCCAAGCCTATTAGAAGACTGCGATCCACTTTAAAAGTCAATCTCAACCGGCCCTCCGCGTGTTTGATTGCTTCTGTTACGAGAACTCGCTCACCTTTGGCCTATTCTAACCAAACCGCGGATGACAAAGAGACATCACTTTGGAACGGCCATTCGTGTTTCATCAATCCTATCGTTACCTTGCGAGTGACGTGCCCTCGCAGGTGGATTGTCTAGGTTGGCGTACACCGTAGAATGGCGAGTAACAGTTTTTTAGGTAAGACGGGTCCAGACCGCTATGTTACTTAAAGATCAAGACGGTATCTCTCATGTCGATAGCGTTGTCGTCGCTCCCCACCCTGATGATGCCGAACTGGGAATGGGAGGAACCATTCTCAAAATGGTGGCGTCCGGCCTGACCGTTGGCATTGTCGATGTAACGAACGGTGAGCCCACCCCCTATGGAACCCCCGAAATCAGGGCAGCCGAAACAGAGCAAGCGAGTCGCGTTCTGGGGATTCGATGGCGCATCAATTTGGGAATGCCGAACCGCAGCCTGCAGCCAACCCTGGAAGGGCGGGCCGCGTTGGCAGCGGTCTTTCGATTAAGCCGCCCCAAGGCCGTGTTCTGTCCTTATTGGGAGGATGCACATCCGGATCACCTGGCAACTACCGAGATGACCGAGGCCGCCCGATTTTGGGCAAAACTAACCAAGACCGATCTTCCCGGAGACCCCTACTATCCTCCCCGAATGTACTACTACTTTTGCACGCATCTCCGCAAAGTGTTTGTCCCGAGCTTCGCCGTCGATATCACGCCGTTCATTGATAAAAAGCTAGAAGCCGTGCGTTGTTATGAGAGCCAAGTGATTATGGGCCGTCCTACGGACCCGTACTCGTTTGTGGACTCGCTTAGGCACCAAGCTGCCGCACTCGGGACAGCGGCAGGCGTGGGGTTTGCCGAAGGCTTCGCTTGTCGGGAAACCCTCTTGGTCGATGACCTGCGAGCTTTGTTTCCTGTTCCAAGATGAGGGCGGTTGAAGTTGCGCTCCAGCTCGGAGCTGTTCTCACGCGTGGACTCCCCCTTGGTAACTACACCGCGGGCTACCGTGCTGACGGCTCCTGTATCACAAGCGCATCACAAAATTGCTATTGCTGGTTTTTGAACTGTTTGGTACAAATTCGTGATTTGTAGTAGAGATTGTTTCTCAGCGGGCAACCCCGTCATTAGGATAGCTGTGACCCATATCTTCTGCGAAGTGAAACGATACGGCCTTAATTCGGTGAAAAACGGCTAACGGCTAAGAAAGTCACCCCCTCCCTCCGGGAGAGGGGTGGGGTGAGGGCAAGCGAACATCGGAATCGATTGAGAAAACCGGCAGCGATTCGAGCCACCCTCACCCCCGACCCCTCTCCCACCGAACGGGCGAGGGGAGATTATGGGATAGGCTCTAAGCACGAAACTCTTCAGGAAGCAGTGAGAACAGTCATGGGAAGGCGACATCACCCCCATGGGTCCCCCACGGATGAGGCCACCGATATGAACCAGAGCCCACCGGAAGACCAAACCACTGCGGCATCTGCCGAAGAACTTGGGGAAGACATGGAGAGTTCTTCGGCACTCATTAGCCGCTACAGTTTTGAGATTCGTGTGGGACTAGCCATCCTTGGAGTACTCGGTTTTATCTTTGCCGCTGTCGTGGCTTATCGGATGATCAAGCTGCGACAGGATGAAGTGAATCGGACAAAGCCCACCGAAACCGCTCAAGCCGGCGATCCGACCGAATCGCAAACCTCGGGCCAGTCCCACTCATCGGCCCAAGAGGAGGCGTCTGGCGAAAGTATCGCTCCCCCACCACCTTTTGCTCTAGATTTTCCCAACAGTTTCCCGTCTTCCGCACAATCGGCAAGCAGCGGAGCGACAGAGGCGAGTCATCCTGTGCGGAACCAGCGGGCCGCGCAAGGGTGGGTCCTCCCGCCTGATGGCCCGGCTGAAGAATCACCGTTAGGTGCAGCTACTTCGACGAACGATCCGGCCACAGGGTATGCAGCAATAGGCGACAGTGCGGGAACGGCATCTTCATGTGCTCAACTGACTCCCGCCGCGCCCGTAGCAGGGAATACCCCGCCTGGGTTCAGCAACGACTCATCCCCCCTGTACGGCGCTGGGCAAAACAACAGCTCCGCACCTATTCACGCCAGTGACGCCCGTGTTCCTGATTTCTTTGCAGAAAATCGCTCTATACAGCCAAGCTCGCTCACTCCGGGCCCACCAATCGACGGTTCTCCGAATCAGCCCGGTCCTTTCGCAGGGAGCACATCTCGGCAAAATCTCGAGGCTGAATCAGGAATACCTTTCCCCGGGGACTTTTTCGCCGGGGGGGCCGCTCTCAGCTCCCAAGGGAATCTTGGTGGCTTACCCTCTTCGGTACAGCCAGCCGGGCAGGACCCCCAGCCCACCTCGAATGACAACCGCTTTGCGACAAACAACGTGACGCCAACGGTCGATCCCTTCTCCCGCTCGTCTGGAGTCGTCAACCCGAGGTCGCAAGAAGCGTCAGCCGGGGTACCCCAGGGGGGCGTGGCGACCACTCAGGGACCCTCACCATATTCGCCACCTCTTGTCGCCAGTGAGTCCAATGTCGGGGAAAACCCGGATCCGATGGCGGGCAATTACATCACGCATACCGTTCAGGAGGGTGAAACCCTTTTCGACATTGCCCGGCAAAGGCTAGGTAAGGCGTCGCGTTGGGTTGATATTTACCAACTCAATCGAGGCCAATTGGGAGAGCGACTCGAGTATTTCCGCCCCGGTCTAATACTCCGGTTGCCAGCAGATGCAACCCATTCGACCGCAACCTCGCCAACAACGCTTCGCTAGAAGGTTTTCCCGAAGGCCGATCAAGGCCAAGGGGACGTGCGGGTCACTCCGGTCGGTCGGTCAGTACCACCCGAAGGTCGCAGACGTTGGTATGAGTAGGGCCGGTGCGAATGAGTCCACCAAGCGGTTCAAAGAAGTGAAAGGCGTCGTTTCGCTCTAAATAGAAACGTGGTTGCATACCCCGCTCTTTCGCCGCTTTGATTATTGCGGCATCGACAAAGGCCCCGGCTGCGTCCGTGGGGCCATCCTCTCCATCAGTTCCGGCCGAGAGGAGGATCAAACCTTCTGGCGCGTCATTCCAAAGCATCTCGGCTGCTGCCAGAACCAGTTGTTGATTACGACCTCCCCGCCCGCGTATTTCAGGAGGTGCGAGTCTCACGACCGGCTCACCGCCGCTGATTAGGCAATGACGACCCGGTCGCCTCATCTGCTCAAGCGCCTCTCGGACGAGGAACCTTCCCACATCCTCCGCAAGGCCTTCCAGCGTTGCGGCGGTCCTCGAGGTTACCATGTAACCCAACTCAACGGCCTTGCGACCGGCCGCCTCCACAGCCGTTTGATTATTTCCAATAACAAGGTGAAACGCTTGAGTGGTGATCGAATCCGAAGTTTCCGACGGCTGATTGGCCGCGCGCTTCTCCAGAACATGGAAGATGTGTTGGGGAATTTGCCCTTGTTGGCCGCAGTACCGGTGCAAAACATCTAATGCCTCTCCCGGTGTAGTCGGGTCAGGCACGGTAGGCCCGGAGGCGATCACTTCCAGCGGATCACCCAACACGTCGGAGATAATCAGCGTAATGAGCCAGCCCGCCCGGCACTGCCGCAACAGTTTGCCCCCCTTAACCTTACTAAGCTGTTTTCGGACCGTGTTCAACTCGGCGATATTGGCCCCGGCAGCACTCAACACCTGGGTAACCTTTTGCTTATCTTGGAGTGTGATTCCCTCAATCGGGGCTGGAAGTAAAGCCGATCCTCCTCCCGATAGAAGGCAAAGGCAAACATCCTTGGGCCCAGCAGAACGGACGAGTTCCAAGATTCTTTCCGTTCCATAAATCCCCGACTCAGTCGGCTCATTTACGCCGGCCGGTCTTGCCGGATGAAGGCGTATCCAGCGCGTAGGCCCGACACAGTCTTCGGGAACGTTCACCCAGCCCGTCAGTTGTTTTTCCGCCGCCAGGTTGTCGGGAATCGCTTTTTCGAGGCCTCGCACCATACCTGCCCCGGCCTTCCCGACGCCAATGACTAGCAGCCGATCGACACGATCAAGCTCGATGACTAGATCGGCGTTTTTTCCGATCAGCAGGCGACTTCCTTCGACACAAATGTTCTCGGCAACCAGGCGGTCTGCCTTGACAGCATCGAGGCCAGCGTGCCAGATGGCCAGGGCGTCATTTCGCAACGCGGATGAAAACATCGATCAATCCATCTCTTGATCACTTCAATGTGAGCGTCACCATCCGCAGATCAATGGCGCGTTCACCAGGGATTTTCGTGGCGCGGATCGAGAGTTGACCGCGCTCGGCTGGTAATGTAAGAGTTCCAAATAATAAGGGCTTGAAGTCCTTCACATAAGACTCTCCCTCACGCGGCACGCGGTCAAACTCCTGGCCACGGAGAGGTGGATCGAAGGCCTCGGTGACCTGCCCCTTAACGCTAGCCGAACCAAAACTAACCTCAAGTTCCACCCCCACATCTTTCTCGCGACAGGTGTAGAAGACACACACCTCGTAGGTTCCGGCCGTGTGAACCTCAATATCCCAAATGATTGCATCGTCAACTGACAGCCAGTTCGTGAAAAACGAACAATTAGGCGCGTTCGCACTACGGCGGATATTTCCATGAGGTACGCCGTCGCGGGCTGGCAAAAACGTTACGGGAAACTCTCGATATCCCACCGGGAAGGGACGATCATCCGGGGTCTGAGGCAGGGCAGTTGCCCGAAACTCGTTGACAGCAGCTTGTAGTTTCTCCGCGACGTCCGGTAGCTCCTTGGTGATATCGCGCGTTTGGCCCGGGTCAGTTTGCAAATCGTATAGGCGGCCCTGGGCATCTAACATGTACCGTTGATTCCGAACACTGACCCGACCTGCCTGGTGACTGAAAATGAGACGGTCCGGCCAAGCGGTCTGCTTACCCAATAGGAGCGGCGACAAGTCCCATCCATCCAGCGGCTTTAGAGGATTCGCCTTGATTCCGGCCAAGGAGACTAATGTCGGGAATAGGTCGATCGCTGCGGCAATTTGGGAAATTCGAAGCCCAGCCGGGATATGTTTCGGCCAACGGATAACACACGGTACCCGAACGCCGCCTTCGTCCGTCGAGCCTTTTCGACCCCGCATTCCACCGTTCCATCGCCAACTATTGGGACCATTGTCGGAAAAATAGATCACAATTGTGTCCTGCTCGAGACCTGCCTCCCGCAGCACCTCGAGAATCCGGCCAACGTTCCAATCGATATTTTCGCACATAGCAAGTGCCGCGCGGGTCTTGGCTAGGTCCTCCGGCTCCTTGCCTTCGTATCGCTTGACGATTTCCGCCTCGGCAAAGCGATTATAAAACCGATCGGGAACCTGAAACGGGGAATGCGGCGTATTGTAAGCAACATAGCAGAAGAAGGGCCGGTCCTTACACTGCCTGATAAAATCAATCGCATGATCGGTAAGATCGTCGGTGATGTAACCCTTTCCCGTGACGATCTTCCCGTTGTGTTCTAGCGGCGGATCAAAATAGATTCCCCAATGCCCGGAGGTGAAGCCATAAAACTCCTGAAATCCCCGCGCCAGCGGATGATAAGGGTATTGACTTCCGTTGTGCCATTTCCCAAAGATCGCCGTTCTGTAATTGGCCGCCCGAAAGGCCTCCGCCACGGTGTACTCATCCAAATTGAGCCGTTCTGCTCCCGTGGTCACGCCGTGAACGCCCGTCCGCGGGTGATAACGCCCCGTGAGAAACTCCGCTCGCGTTGGCGCGCAGAGGGGACTGACATAGAAACGCTCGAACATGGCCCCCTCGTGGGCTAAGCGGTCAATATTAGGCGTCTGTAAATTTGGATTTCCGTGGAGACTGAGATCACCCCATCCCTGATCATCGCTCAGAATCACGACGATGTTTGGTTGCTTTGCAGGAGTGGCTTCTCCGTAAAAACCCCAAAGAAGCAAGACCATCCCACAAAGGAGCAATCGCAAACAAGCGACTTGCAGACACCACATTGCTGGCCTCCCGCGCAAAGCGGCTATAGAGAACTTCGTTCCTACGCGTGACGATCATTGGAGGACACGATTGTAATTGAAATAGAATCGCTTTTCTCGGTGGGATGTCAAGTGCCGCCACTCGTTCACTGGATCCGGGGATCCAACAAGGTCAACCACCAGATGCCGAACATGGATTCGCTGATTTTTCAGCACGCGCCAATCGAACGGGTACTCCGGGCGAAATACCCATAATCCCCACTGCCGCCTGGGGATCATTCTTAGATCACGTCGATCGGTAAAGACATGCCCCAGCAACTCTTCCGGCAACTCGGCGCGGGAAATGGCCAGAGGTGGACGTCCCATCACATAGAGCGATAACCCCACGGAGGCATTAGCGCAGAGGTCCTCGATTTGACGGCGGTCAGCCTCCACTGATACAGCAACACACCGTGCTCCAAGTTTCCGAAGATAAGCAGCAGCCAAGGGATTCAACACACCTAAGCCCGGGCCTGTCTCGAATGCGACACCCGCCCGGCGTGCCAACAGCCATCCACCCCAGGTATTGACTTCGACACCCAGCCGAGCCTTCTTACATCGATTGATGGTTTCCTCAATCCGAGGGATGTCTCGCTCAAAGAAAACAGGCGGCAAGGCGATAACAGCCGGGACTTTTCGGCACATTTGTGCGACCGCCGAGACGTCCTCGGGGTTAACATCTTCGACAATCACATGGACCTTGGGGTCCTCCCGGAGAAAGGCTTCTAACTGCAAGAATGAGAGCCGAACGCGATTCGGTTCATCACCCAAGGTGCGATTGTTTGCGGTGGCCGGACATAAATCATCGGCGGAGACACGGGCCCCTTCTGGAATCTTGATATCCAAGGGGCGATTCTTCGCCCGCTGAATCCGAGCCATTTCCGCGGTGATACGATCGAGGATTGCATTCGCAGTGCGGGGAACAATGAGAAAATCGGGATCATCCGTCTCCGCTGCATCCAGAAAAATCCCCTGAAATCGGCGGCCTTCGATCTGCTGACACACCTCTTGAGCCGAGAGTGCCTTGTGCACGCGGCGGACCACCGTCTTGGGATACTCCCACGATATGTCCTTACCCTCCACCTCTAAATTGCAGCGAATCCGGGGGCCGGTCACTTCGAGGTGAAACACCACGGAACCAGCGGATGAATCAAAAACTTCCCCATTCTCGCTACAGCTCACGTCGGTGGTCGAATCGGCCAGATCCCCGTCCTCCTCAATTAGCGATGTCTCATCCCGACCTACCCGGCCTCGATTTGTCCCAGTGAGATTCGTACGGCGCCCGAGAAGGTACCCATCCGTAAGGTCGCGGCCAGCATACTCCGTCAACGCTTTAGCGAGAGACAGTAGTGAGTTCTTGTCGGCTGTATCATCAAGGGCCTGCCGGTACAAACTTACGGCCCTTTTTACCCACTGGGCCGACTTGAGTCGTCCCTCAATTTTGAGCGCCGAAACACCAGCCGCAGAGAGTTCTGACAAGTGTTCTAAAATACACAAGTCGTGCATTGAAAGTGGAAAACCGGCCGGTTCGCCATCCACTTGCCAGGGAACACGACATGGGCTGGCACAAACCCCCCGGTTCCCACTACGCCCACCGACCCAACTGGACATCAAACACCGCCCGGAAATAGAAAAGCACAATGCCCCGTGGGCAAACACCTCGACGGCAATCCCCGGCACCGAACAAGCCGCCCGGATTTCATCCAAATCAAGCTCACGGGCCAAAACCACGCGGTCGGCACCAAGTTCGCGTGCTGCTTCAACATCAACACTGTTGGCAATGGTCGTTTGCGTGCTGAAATGAAACTCCAACTTCGGATACGCAGGCCGCAGAGCCAACAAGGCCGGATCACGCACGAGCACCGCGTCGAAGCCGATCTCGTTGGCTTGCTCCAAGGTGCTCAGCGCCAATCCGAGTTCCCGATAACTAATATCCGTATTAAGGGTGAGAAATGCCTTTCGGCCATGGGAGTGCAAGAATTGCACCGCTCGGGCAGCCTCGTCGGGTGTGAAATTCCTGGCGCGCCGCCGGGCATTGAGGTGTGGCAACCCAAAATAGACGGCATCCGCGCCCGCTTCGACAGCCGCCTCCAGACACGCGAAATCATTCGCAGGTGCGAGGATTTCCATTAAACCGCTCAGCAATCTTTGGCTTCACCGAAAATAGAAGCAGACGACAGCGCCCCTTTAAGTTATCTTATTCTTACCCGGAACACCTGGACATATTCATTCCAGCTCGACAGACGACCGCATTTTAAGTCGTGACCCCGAAAATCCTGTTAAGGATGTTCACCAACGGCTTCACAACGAGATTCCCACCAGAAGTCTGCCCCGGGGGTGGCGGTTGCTTCCCAACCTGATATTCCGCGCCGAGCTCTCGTGCTTTTACAAAGTTGTGATCCGCATCGTGCTGCCCAATCGGACAGAGCATGACATAGGGCAGCTTCTCCGCCTTCAGAGCCTCTTTGAGCTGCTTAAAGAATTCCCAGCCCTTCATATCGGGAAGCCTATGGGCACCCAAAATGACGTCGTATCCCCCCTCACCTGCTGTCATCACGGCCATCTGGATTCCCGCACGTCCTGTGGAAGCGGTTTCCACCACACATCCCCATTGTTCTAAATACTTATGGGCATCCCTTTGGATCGACTCGTCAGGATCCACAACCAAAACGCGTTTGTTTTGAAAAATAGGCGAGGCCTCAGTCGGTGGTAATCGAGCCCCAAACGAGCGGATCTCCGTTCGCAAATCGCGAGCAATCTTGTGGATTTCTTTGAGAATCGCCCTGGCCTTTTCCACGTCACAGCGTGCCGGATCATGATCGAGATAAGCATCGGCTTCCGCCGCTTTGCTAACGATTTGGTCCACGGGCAGAGCAACCCTTCCATGGATCGCCTCGACAAGGCCCCGTGTCGCCACATTTGCCTCGGCTTCGATCAAGTCCAACGTGGTCAGTGCAACCACAAGATCGCGGCAGAAGATTTCCAGAAACATTCGATCATCATGGGAGAATGCGCAGGGCCGCGGACTTTCGATATTCACTGTGCCAATCACCACAGCCCGCGAAGGCCCTTCGTGACGGATCAGAGGAACCGTCAGAGAGCTCCGCGACTCCTCCGTCCCTTTCAGATAGAGGGCATCGCTGGCGGTATCCTCACAGATGTAACTCGCCCCGGTTGCCGCTACATATCCAGTAATTCCTTGGCCCTGAAGACCAACGAAGAGCCGTCGCTGGGCCGCCTCCGGACTCATTCCGTCGGAGATAAAGGGGACCAACTCCTTGGTTTGGGGGTCAATCAATCGGATTTCAAAAACGTCGAAGTGCAACACCTTCTTGAGATAATCCAGGACCCGCCTTTTAAGGACTTCTTTTCGCTCCTCCGCGCTGTATCTTGTAACAAATTCGGGCGCGAATTCCGTCAGGTGCCGTCCTGCCTCATGAATTGCCCGCAACCTCTCGAGAGGGAGAAAGGTTGACGTTATCTCTTGCATACTTACGATGAGACGGACTCGATCCTCCTCCGTCTGGGGTATCCGTGACGCAAACAGCTCAAAAAACCGCGGGCCTTTGAGACGCATAACGGATCGCGCCGGGCGTCCTGTATCACGTGCAAGCGTCAGGGGAAAGAACTCTGGCCGGATGAGCTGCACATCCCGGAACAAATCCTGATAAAATTGCTTCCCAACTAATGGAGTCGCCGCAGGCAGCAGTTCCGATGCCCTGTTGTTCGCCCAAACCACCCGAAACTTTTCGTCAACAATAAAGACGGCCTGGGGAAGATATGTGGCGACCGCGGAGGTAAGATTATCCACAGGAACAGTCCCCTCGTCTTTTGCTTCCTGTAAAGCTAAGCCGACTTCATGATCCGCCTTTTCAAGAGTAGGATACATGATTGTTTAGTCCTGTCATCGGGCGCAACAGTGGGCCATCACCCGCTGATTCGCAACGCCATAGCGATGTAACCACTAAGAGGGCAACTCGCTGCATCACGATAGCCGCTAACTCCCCAACATATTGTAGGCGCCGCGCCACGGTTGTCAACTACTGTGGCAAACGATTGCGATGCGGACCACATGGCCGCGGCGTTCCGCCCTGCCACAATCTGGTGTAGGCGCAATGAACGTAAGTGTAGAAATTAAAAATACTTGATTCGTTTGTATCCAAACGAGCTCGCCAAGAATCTTCTCGACCAATCAACGCGCGAAACGGTTTCGTGACCACACTAGTGAGCCGGCGTTTCAAACTGTGGCACAGCACGGCGTGACGCACGGCGGTGGTTTCTTTGTTGCAATTTGCCCAACTATTCCAACCCATCTCTTGTGATCCGCTTTTATCTGGCTGCTATCACCGAGACGATTTCAATCATTGAGGATCATTGTTAGTTCCCGCGATCGTGATTTTGTTGGGCACGCGCCAGATGAGCCGCGCTTTTTTCCTGGCCATTGGGCTGTTTGTGGTCTTCTTGGGGGTTCAAACCCTCGGGGTCCAGCGATTTGTGCTGAAAACGCGGGATCCAGCCCCCCCTGGTAATGTGGCCATAGGCGAAAGCCAACCTGGCCCCAATAAGGTCCTCGAACCACCCCCCTGGGCACCGTGGAGCTTAATGGCAACCGGGGCTATCGTCTCGCTTTACGCCGTGACACTCCCCACCGTGCGTAAATAAGCCCCTTAATTCGCCCTCACCACAAGAGCGGGTTGTCCGTTTATGCCGGTTTACCGAGAAAAGCTTCGCTACACAACACAGGGGCACGGTCATATGCTTGACCTGACCCAGGACGTGGCCAAAGTCTGCAATCGAGCAGGAGTTTCCGACGGCTTGGTCAATCTTTTCGTAGTGGGTAGCACCGCAGCCATCGGAACGATCGAATTTGAACCCGGCTTACTCAAAGATTTTCCCAATTTGCTTGACAAACTAGCTCCACCTGGTCGCAATTATGCCCACGAGGCGACCTGGCACGACGGTAATGGCCATTCGCATTTGCAGGCCACGCTACTTGGCCCCTCTCTCACTATTCCACTGGAGTCCGGGGCTCTGGCCCTCGGTCAGTGGCAACAGGTGTTTCTGATCGAGTGCGATGTGCGGTCCCGGCAGCGCACGGTCATCGTCAGCGTGCTGAGCTAACTCCCTCTCTTCGGGGGCCATCCGGATTTTCAAAACAGTTCATCATTTCGAGGACCGATCCCGCAGACGTTTTGCGTAAGCGGGCGGAATCATTTCCTTGAGAAGGGGGGATAAAAGCTTTTTTGTTTCTTTTTTCCGGCAACCAGGTATAATATGATAGCAGTGCATTCAGTTGGATTTGGGGGCGACGGAAGGGCATATGCTGGTTCTATCGCGGAAATGTAATGAGCAGATCGTGATCGGCGACGACATCATCGTGACCGTCGTGTCGATCCGGGGGGGGACTGTGCGCCTCGGCATTGAAGCACCGCCACACGTGACCGTTCACCGGCTCGAGGTCCTTCAGGCGATTCGTGCGGACGAGGCTGCGCGAATGAAAGATAGCAGCAACAATTCTTCCCCTCCCACCACCCCGTGAGCTGTCTCGTGAGGTTTTCGGACGGCTCGGCAGGTGGTAGCATTTCTTGTCTTTATGCCGCTTGATTGGCATTGGGCACCGCAATCGCGGCACAGGTGCATTTGCCACTAGTTTGGGATAGCTTTCACCAGTCGACTTATCTACGCACCTCGGTTAGAATTGGCCTTATCCCCGTTCAAATAATCGGAAATCCCAATATGCCGAGCGTAACGCTCAAACACATCTGAGCCAAACGGAGCCAAAGATCACCGATGAGTCCTGTGGTTACAGCAACAGCCATTCCAGGCTTGCAAAAACGGAGTGGTAAGGTCCGTGATATTTATGATCTTGGCGAACAACTCCTCTTGGTCAGCACTGATCGAATCTCTGCTTTTGATTGGGTCCTGCCTAACGGGATCCCGAACAAAGGCCAGGTGCTTAATCTGCTTTCGGCCTTTTGGTTTGGCATTTTGGGCGAACCTAATCATTTGATAACCGCTGACGTTGATTCGATGCCCCTTCCTCCCGGGGCTGACAAGGAGACACTGCGGGGTCGGACGAGCCTTGTCAAAAAGACGCGCGTTGTTCCTATTGAATGTGTCGTGCGCGGCTATCTTTCCGGCTCGGCATGGAAAGAGTACCAGCGAACGGGCACTGTTTGCGGAATCAAGCTTCCACCTGGATTGCGGGAAAGCGAGCAACTGGAGGAACCCATTTTCACTCCCGCCACCAAAGCCGAGACGGGTCACGACGAGAACATTACGTTCGATCAAATGGCTCAGATTGTGGGCACAGCCACAGCCCACCAACTTCGCGAACGGAGTATCCAGATATTCAAGCGCGGTGCGGCATACGCCGCTGAGCGGGGTATCATTATCGCCGACACGAAATTCGAATTTGGCTGGCTTGGGGATGAGCTGTTACTCATCGACGAGGTACTGACGCCCGACAGTTCGCGGTTTTGGCCTGCTGATACCTACGAACCGGGCAAGCCCCAACCCTCGTTCGACAAGCAATTCGTCCGGGATTGGTTAGAAAGCACCAAATGGGACAAGAACAGCCCACCACCGGCTCTTCCCGAGGATATTGTGATCAAGACGCGACAAAAATACATTGAGGCTTACGAACGTCTGACGGGAACAGCTTTTGTCGTGTGAGAGAGTCCATAGACAGAAGCTTTTGTGATTGGGGATGTCGCAATGCCGTTGTATGAAATTGAAACCGAGTATCACATTATCATCACATGGGCTGATAACGAAGACGAGGCCAAGCTCGTCGTGCGTGACAGTTATCCACGAGAAGCGATTTTAAGGATCACGCGGCGACCGCGAAACAGTTGGGTCATCTCCAAGGCCGCGCTAGGGATGACGGGTCGTACCGATCCCTGCAACATCGCACGAGATTGCCTCGCCAAAGCGGCAGGTGACAAGATCCATGCCATTCGCCTTTACATGCAGGAAACGGGTGTTGACCTGGAAAAAGCCCGCAAGGTTATCGAATCGAATATGATTATGGGGTGGTGACAGTCACCTAAACACAGTCTGGTGATACTCACCGAATGCGTGTCGTTTGCTGAAGATTGGGCTGCAGGTCGTGTTGGTTCCTCATTTACGTTGGATCACGGCGGCCAGGTTGGCTTTGCAGCGGATTTTTCGCTGTCGGCGGTTTTTAACCGATACGCTCGCCAACCATCGGTCATGACGTCCCACAGCCCTGTTTCGGTATCAGGCGAGGCACCTCGGAAGATTTCAGACCCAAATTGCGTCGAAACATAGGATCTTTTTTGCTCAGCTCGCAATAACGGGGACTGTCTTTTCACGCCCTGTCTTCCTGTCTCAAAATGGGGGTATCATGGGCAAGTTGGGCGGTTAGTCTGCCGCTACTTTGTTGACACCAGGGGAATAACGAATGCATTGCTGCAAGCGTTTCTTGAAGTTGTACAGCCAGACCAGGCGAACTTTCGTTTTGAAGCGGAAACCGCTCCTGGTTTTTTTCTTGCTTGGGATACTTGTGACATGCGGGACGGGACAGACTTCAGCCGAAAGCCCATGGATTGTTCCAAACCAAGTTCCATCGCCTCCGAGTGCCAGCCCCCAAGCTGAATCGCCGCAACCTCTGCCGGTAAATCCGGTTCCCCCCGCTCAACAGGGGACCCTAGGGGAAAGCAAGGCATCGGGAAAGGAGCAGACTCCCTCCAACCTCCGAGCAGCGTTGGACACGCGGATTAAAAAGGCCTTGCAGCGTGTGTGCCCCTCTGACGCAAGACCTGTGGGCCTGCTAACTATCGCCGAAAGGAATTCCTCTGCAGCAGCTCGCCAAAAGGGCGTCCTGTCATTTTGGGAAGTCGCGCGGGTCGCCATGGCTATCGATTTCCTGACCGAGTGCCTGTCGGAGCTAGAAAAGACACAAGTGGCTTTAGGCGACCAGATGGCACTTGAGGCCGTCAAGCAGCTTTATACAGCCCGCATTTACGAATTGCGGGGCAGGCTCCAGGCTTCAATGGCATCCTTGTTGGAGGCAGTAGGCAGCGATCGTGATCGCCAGCCCGTGTTTCCCGACGACATCCCTCACACCGGCGGCTATCGTACACAATTGGAGAAGCTCTTTCCAGAAACCCCACCGCTGGGCCTGCGGCGCCTCAATGAAATGATTCCCCTCGCTCGGCAATCAATCTATTTGCACTTTCAAGCCAGTCAGAGTGCTTACGATGCCTGGCTTGCCTGCAAAGAAGCTTATGACGCACAGCGGGGGGATTTATGGAGTGCCCTCGCCAGTTGGCGTCTTTGGGTCGATGAACAACTTCACTGCGCGGAAGCCATCGAGAACTACAACCGACTGATTCTGGAATATGTCATCACTTCGGGAAACGGGCAACTGTCGGCAGAGGATTTTGTCAACATGCTCGTGGAACAGGATGCTCGCCGCGTGGTGTCCGGTAAACGAACATCCGCGAACCGTTCCAATCAGACGCCTTCCAGTAGTGCATCAGAAGCGACACAAAGGGCCGGTCACCCACAAACTCGTCAGTTTCTTAGCTTTTTTCATCATGAGATAAACGATGCTTTTGAGCCCTTTGTGCCACTGGGCGAGGAATCGCCGTTTCTCTTGATCTCCAGCACTTCTCGCAAAACTTGGCCGCTGATTCCAGTGTCCTTATCGAATGAAAACGATCCATCGGTCGAGGCGGGCCTAAGCACGCCCTACTTTGGCAAATTGCAACAAGGCTCCGCTGGAGTTTTTGTGCGGCAAGTTGCGGAACTTAGTTTCAAGCGAGGAATGACGGCCGCCATGCAGGATGGCCTAAATACCGGCATCCCCATGGACGAAAAACTGCTGTCCGAGGGAGATTTCGCCCACCAAGCTCGGCGTTACTGGGATATTGCCGCCATCCAGGCTAAATACTATGTTTTTCTCCAGTATTCAGCACTTCTCAGCGAACTCTTTCCAACTGTCTTGGCCCGATGGAATGAACCCGGTGCCGCAGAAGAGATGTTACAACTCCAGGCATTTCGCCGCACGGTGGATGCCGGTCTTCAGGATATCCACCTCAAGATGCTGGACAGAGGCT
>JAKPII010000340.1 GCA_029549885.1 Planctomycetota bacterium | reverse complement strand
CACCCAAATTTTAGTGTATCCGAGCGACGATTCCCTGCAAACCACAGCGGCGGCGAGAACCCGGCGACCAAAGCCTGCAGTGTATCCGAGCGACGATTCCCTGCAAACCACAGCAAAGCGTTGAAGGGGGAAACGTTGGTTTGTAGTGTATCCGAGCGACGATTCCCTGCAAACCACAGCGAACGGATTGTACGTATGTCGTACCACGTCAGTGTATCCGAGCGACGATTCCCTGCAAACCACAGCACTTTAAGTGCAAAGGTGTCCTTGTTCTCGAGTGTATCCGAGCGACGATTCCCTGCAAACCACAGCAGCCCAACGACCCAGGTTAATGGAGCACGCAGGTGATAACGAGCAGTACCTATCGGCAGAAGGGACGAGCAAACTGGGCAAACGTGACGGACCGCAGATGTGCCCCTTTTTGAGAACGGATAGTCTCTCGTCACATACCCGTTGAGTTATATGCCCCCCCGTGCCCGAAGGGCTGTCTGCCAAGCTACCCGGCCAGGATTCGAACCTGGAATTAGGGAGCCAAAGTCCCTTGTGTTACCGTTACACCACCGGGTAGCAGAACGGGCTACCCGACGTCGCAGGCCGGGCCCCGTCTAATTCCATTTTTAGCGTCAGGTGCAGGTCCCGACAAGACCGGCTTGGTCTTGCGGTCAGTTCCCCGCGCCCGGGGCGTTTCGATTTCGCACGGACCCGGGCGTTCTTTGTGTTCTGGGGCAGGCACAGGGGCCTGCCCCTACAGGGTTTCAATGGGCTCCTGTTCGCCCAGAACCCCAGGAGCGCCAGTTTAGAGCCTATCCCAGAATTCCCTCTCCCTTTGGGAGAGGGTTAGGGTGAGGGCAAGCCATCGTCGAAGTGGATCGAGAAAACCAGCAGCGATTCGAGCCACCCTCACCCCCGGCCCCTCTCCCGCCGAACAGGCGAGGGAAGGTTGTGGGATAGCCTCTTAGCCCTTCAAATATTCTTCCGGGAATTTCCACGGGGCCCGATAGGTGGGCACGGCGAGCCGGGCGGCTTCTTCGTCACCCACAATCTGCTCTTTCTCCGGATCGAATTGAATGGACCGTCCCAAGCGGTAGGCCAGGTTCCCCAGGACAATGGGGACATCGACCTTAACGTGGTAAAAGACACTGCACGAGGGTTGTTCGCGGGTCTTGATGCAATTGACCCATTCGATTTCGTGTCCGGGTGACGGCGGGATAGAGGGTTCCGGCGGTTTGCGATCTTTCATCCGATCGCCCTCTGGCACGACTTCGTGCATCGAGTAGTTGGCGTACAGGGTGCCATCCACCCCGTGGAAGTAAATCCCCAGGCGGCGTTTGGGAACCGGCTCGCCGTGGAAGTCGAACCCATAGCTGTTGACCAGATTGCCCATCCACGTCATGGTCAAATTGGGATATTGCCAAAGGATTTCCTGAACATCCGGGGCATCGCCGTCATCCTGGATAATGTAGCGACCGCCGGAACAATGGACGCGGATGGGGTAGTGCAAGTCGAGGGCCCAGATGGGCAGGTCGATGATGTGCGGGGCCATGCCAGGCGTCCAACCGCCGCTATAGTCCATCCAGGAACCATGGTGGTAGGCGCTAGCGGCAAGGATTTTGTTATACGGACGCATGGGGGCAGGGCCGATCCACATTTCCCAATCCAGGTCTGGTGGGCAAGGCGTTCCCGGATCATGGCCAATACCTTCCGGGCCTTGATTCATGACGTTGAACGTGCGGACCGTGCTCACCTTGCCGATATAGCCGGCGCGAATCTTTTCCACCACGCGGCGATAATTTTCCGAGGCGTGGATTTGTGTCCCGATCTGACTGATTCGCTGATGCCGTTTGACGGCATTGCGCACAGCAAGGCTTTCACCAAGGTGAAGCGTCATGGGCTTTTGCAGGTAGATATCCTTGCCCGCTTCGCAGGCGTGGATCGCTTGCAGCGCATGCCAGTGGGGCGGTGTGGCAATGATGACGGCGTCTACGTCTTTTTGTTCGAGGAGTTGTCGGTAATCCTTGAATCCCTTGGCCCCCGGGTATTTCTTGAGGACGGCATTCAATCGCTGTTCCCAAGGATCAGCCGCCGCTGCCACGACGACATCGGGATGTTGGGCTGTGTTAGCCAAATTGGCCTGGCCCATCCCACCGCAACCGATCAGGCCCACGCGGACCTTCTCATTGGCACCACCACTGCCTTCCTCGCCCAACACGGTACTGGAAACAAACATGGGCACGGCCACGCCCAGCGTTCCTGCTTTGGCCGACTGACCGAGAAAGGTACGCCGGGGAATATCATGCGGTTGAAACATGGTGGAGACTCCTCTTTAAGGACCCTAGGGCACATGACCACGGACCGAAAATCCCCCGCGGACGGCGGAAGGGGAATATCTGCGTCTTCCCGTCGCAATATCCTGCCTCTCCTCCGGCCCATGGGACCGCAGGCGGCATGACCTGTCTCGGTACGCTTCGAGCTATTCCTAAATGCCGCGCTTGCTGGCGTTTGGTTACACGTTCTCAGGCACGACAAAGGGCGGGCGATAGTC
>JAKPII010000319.1 GCA_029549885.1 Planctomycetota bacterium | reverse complement strand
GGGAACCTTTAACATCCCCTTCGCTTTTTGTTCCTCCGTCAGCAAATCCCACAAAGCGCGCTGGTAAGCTTCTCCCATCGCGTCGATCTGTCTCAGCCAACCGGCCACCTCAGCACGCAGTTTTTGCTGACGTTCCCATAATCGCTCTCGTTGAAAATGGGCACCGTTATTCGGTGATACCTTCTCTTCTTCCTCAAATCGTTTCAAGCTTGCTAAATAGCCCAAAATGGCTTCTTGGTTTTCCGCCAGATAATTCTGCAAGCTCCTCACAAAACGCTCGCACGTTTGCCGGGCAGCCTTCGACTGTTTGTCGTCCATGTTGTAATAGCTAATAAAATCGTCGCAGGCCCGCTCCCATGCGGTCTCGTACGGGGGGGATACAACCCGGACACGGCCATCTTTTTCCTTAATTACCTGAAGGCGTGCCTTCCCATCCAAATCGGGCACCATTGCGAAAAAAATAGGGGCGAAGGGCCCTTTGGCCTGGGTTAGAAAAGGCTCCGCAGAGAATGTATCCCGATTGGCAATTTTCCAAACCCCTTCATAAAGAAAATGCCAACCGATCGTGATACGTAACAAAACCAATAGTACAACTGCCGAAAGGCCAATCGTAAAAGCTGAGCGGTTCAGGGCTAACCTCCTTCCGTATGCGATCGGTCAAACCCCGATCAAGACCAAAAATGCATCCCCGGTGGGCTCGGTAAACAGTACCACAAACGCAACACTTCGGGAGTGGGCCAACTATTCAAGACCTGTTAGGGTCATTTTAATTCCAACGGCGGGTGTTTGCCAGAACCAAACGGGGCCAAAAATGTTCCAGGCTCGGGCCGTTTTTTCGTCCCTTCCTCGGCGCGGACCAATTCCCGTCGGCCCACATCGCCAGATCCTTTTGGGAGCACCTTCTGGTGGCTATTTGCCACAACTGGCCGGTCAACCTCTGAAGTGTGGCTACTTTCAACTACGCAACAAGATCGGTCTTTGTTCCGTCGGTGGTACGCCTAATGAAACTCACCGCGGGATACCGCCGATGCACTTTCCGAAGAAAAATGAACGGGACCGAAGATTCACAAGGACCAGAGCCAATACAAAATCATCAGACGTTCTTCCGGAAGTTAACCTGAGTTGGCCCGTCGCATTTCCGCAGCCGGTAGCTCCACGCCTCGGCTAGCTATTGCGACGAACACATAAAGGGGAGGTTGTCCAAAGAGGCAACCTCCCCCAGTCGGACTGGCGCCGCAAATTTGCACAAAAAGACCAGCTAACACGGGGTGATTATCAGTAGCCTTGAAAGTCGGGCCAACGGAGGGCCCGAAGTTCGACCTCCGTCACAAAATCAGCCTGTCGCGGCAGCATAACACTTCGCTACAAATTCCCAGTTGACATAGCCCCAAAACGCCTCCACATATTTCGCCCGCTCATGGCGATAATCGATGTAGTAAGCGTGCTCCCACACATCGATGGTCAAGACTGGCTCAAGGCCCAACTTCAGGGGAGTCTCGGCGTTGCTGAGGGCCAGGATCTTCAACTTGCCGTCCTTGTCGGCCGCCAACCAAGCCCACCCCGAGCCAAACAATTTCACCCCTGCATCAGACATGGCGGCGCGAAATTCTGCAAAACTTCCAAAGTCCCGAGCGATCGCAGCACCAAGCGCGCCAGCCGGCTCGCCACCGCCCTTAGGCGAAAGGCAATCCCAGTAGAAACTGTGGTTCCACGCTTGGGCAGCATTGTTGAACACCGGCCCTGCTGGCGCTTGGATGACCAATTCGCGAAGTGACAACTGGGCTTCAGGTTTCCCTTCCACCAGGTTATTCAGGTTCCTAAAGTACGCGGCGTGATGCTTTCCATAGTGAAATGCGACTTGCTCTTCGGACAAAAACGGTCTAAGAGCATCCATTGGATAAGGCAATGGGGGTTGCGTGAATGCCATTCTTTGTCCTCCTTCTGCTGCGACCAGGTTTCCCGTACTTTTGACCAGTTGCGACCCGAGAAGCACGTTTGTGCCAACCACCGATGAAGTGATCAAAAACTCGCGACGTCTCATGATTTCCCTCCC
>JAKPII010000299.1 GCA_029549885.1 Planctomycetota bacterium | reverse complement strand
ATGATGGTGAAAACCCATCTCAGCCTCACACACGATCCCACGGTGAAAGGCGCTCCTAAGGGGTGGACCCTGCCCATCCGTGACATCCTGCAATACGGGGGCGCAAAGTTCCTCTGTCCCATGGCGGGAGAAATCTCGCTCATGCCAGGAACCGGTTCCGATCCGGCGTTTCGGCGTATTGATGTCGATGTCAAGACAGGCCGCGTGACCGGGCTTTTCTGAGTTGGTTGAAGAACCGCCAAAGAAGGAATTAAAAACCGACGGCAAACGCCACAATGTGGGCTTGCCGTCGGTCGCCAGCGATGTCGAACAGTCCTAAGCCGTCGTATCAGCTACACCCAAGACTGCGTCCGCAATTGAGGCAAACAAAGCAACTGCCACAGCGCCGGGTGATGGCTCCGCAAACGTCACATGGAGGACCATCGTCACGAATGACCGGGAAGACCTCGCTCGCCATATCCAAGCTCTCCTCTCCTCTGGTTTGATCGGTCGCCACTTGATGCTGTCCGTTCCCGGAGATCGACAACGATTGAGCAATCCCTTTCAAGCTGGCAGGCAACGGACCTCCCACAACTAACCAAGGATCAGAAGCAGCCGGATTTCCTTGCACCCCTTTCCCATCCTCAGACGACACGCCCTGTTCCGTTCCGGACACAGGCGGCTTACCGGTCTGCGGCTGGGTCACCTCGGAGTGAGCCACCTTTTCCAATTGCTTGCGCATGTTCCGCTCTTTTTCACGATAGCCGGGCAAGAACATCATCCCCAGCCACCGGAAGATGTAATCAACGATACTTGTGGCCGTGCGAATCTCGGGATTTTTGGTGAATCCCATAGGATCAAATCGGGTGTAGGAAAATTTGTTCACATACACTTCCAGCGGAACACCATACTGAAGACTCATGGAGACTGCCGTTCCAAAGCAGTCCATCAAGCCCCCAATGGTGCTGCCTTCTTTCGACATCGTGATGAACAATTCACCGGGCCGGCCATCGGGATAAAGCCCCACCGTGATGTAACCCTCGTGTCCATTGATGGAAAACTTGTGCGTGATGGACCGCCGGGTGTCGGGGAGTCGTTCCCGCCGTGGAGCCGGGAGTGGTTCAGAGGACTTTTTCGGGCTGGCCTTTGACACCAATGGCTGGATTTCCTTGGAACCGTCACGATACACAGCCAAGGCCTTCAAGCCGAGACGCCACCCCTCCATGTAGGCGTTCATAATATCGTCAACCGTCACATCCCGCGGCATATTGACGGTCTTCGAAATAGCCCCGGAGATGAACGGCTGTGCTGCCGCCATCATGAGGATGTGGGCCTTCCAGCTTATGTAGCGCTTCCCACCCGGCGGCGGTGTTGCACAGTCGAACACCGGCAGGTGTTCCGGTTTGAGATGGGGTGCCCCCTCGATGCTGTCATGCTTCTCGATGTATTGCACAATCTCGTTGATTTGGTCCTCAGAATACCCCAAGGTTTGTAGAGCCAGGGAGACCGTCCGATTGACGATCTTCAAGGTCCCGCCACCGGCCAATTGCTTATATTTGACAAGGGCGAAGTCCGGCTCGATCCCTGTCGTATCGCAGTCCATCATGAAACTGATTGTCCCCGTGGGTGCGAGAACCGTCATTTGGGCATTACGGAATCCATAGCGTCGCCCCTGGGTCAGGACCTCGTCCCAAATCTGCCGTGCCACCTTCTTGAGGTATTCGGGGGCATGCTCGAGCTGCTCCACCTTTTCCCAATGCATCTCCATCACACGGAGCATCGGCTCGCGGTTCAGCTCGAACTCGGCAAAGGGGCCAACTGCCGCCGCCAATTCGGTACTTGTGCGGCAGGCAGCTCCATGGAGCAGGGCCGTCACCACCCCACACAGTCCTCGCGCTGCGTCCGAATCGTACGGCAAGCCACTGGCCATAATCAGGCTGCCCAGGTTGGTGTAACCAAGCCCAATCGGTCGGAAGAGATGGCTATTCTTGGCGATCTTCGGTGTCGGATAGCTGGCGTGATCGACGAGGATTTCTTGGGCAATAAAGACAATCCGGCACGCCGCGATAAATCGCTCCGCGTCAAACGTTCCATCCTCCCGCCGGAATTTCATGAGGTTAACACTTGCGAGGTTGCACGCGGAGTCATCGAGGAACATATACTCCGAGCAGGGGTTTGACGCGTTGATCCGACCCGATTTGGGGCATGTGTGCCAACGGTTAATAGTGGTGTCGTACTGCAGGCCCGGATCACCGCACATCCACGCCGATTCGGCGATCTTTCGGAGCAAGTCTCTCGCGCGGTATTTCGGCCCTTCCTTGGTGGGGTCTGTCACCCAGTGCGTGACCCACTCTCGGTCGGCCTCCACGGCCTCCATGAATTCGTCTGTTACCCGCACCGAAAGATTAGCGTTTTGGAACAGCACGGAACTGTAGGCCTCTTCGGGCGAATAGCCATTCTGGATCAACGTTCGGGCCTTTTGTTCCTCCTTGGCTTTACATTCGATGAATTCCAAGATGTCAGGATGGGTCACCTTCAAGGATTGCATCTTGGCAGCCCGGCGGGTCTTGCCCCCACTTTTCACCACAGCCGCAATCTGATCGTACACCCTCATGAAAGACAATGGGCCCGAGGGTTTTCCGCCCCCAGAAAGCTTTTCGCGGAAAGACCGCAATGTGGAAAGGTCCGTCCCCGTGCCCGACCCGAACTTGAAAAGCATGGCCTCGCTCCGGGCAAGCTCCATGATGTCTTCCATGTTATCCTGGACACTTTGAATAAAGCACGCGGACGCTTGAGGGTACTCGTAGGGATTCTCCGGCTGAACGGCCGTCTGCTTCTGCGGATCCCACCGCCAGGTGCAACTAGCTCCCTTGATACCATATTGCTGATAAAGCCCTACGTTGAACCACACCGGAGAGTTAAAGGCCGCGTACTGGTGTAAACAGAGCCAAGCCAGCTCTCGATAAAATCGCTCCCCGTCCTCTTCGGTGGCAAAATAGCCGTCTTCAATACCCCAATCGGCAATTGTTCGGCACACCCGATGAATCAATTGGCGGACACTCGATTCCCTCTGTGGGGTGCCCATCTCCCCGTAGAAATATTTACTCGCCACGATATTGGTGGCCAGTTGGCTCCACGATTCGGGAACTTCGCAATCCGGCTGCTCAAAGCACACGCCGCCTCCCTCACTCTTGATCGTGGCCGTCCGCTTGACCCATTTCACAGTGTCAAAAGGACTTGCCACATCGCTTGGACAAAAATAGGCCGCGATGTGCAGGCCCTGCCCAGGGGGCTGAGGTTTGGCACGATTCTGCTCCTGAGCCGTTACTTTTTCAGCAAGCGTCGAAACCTCACGGGGATCGTCTGTCATGAGATGGTCTCCTTACTCAAAAAAGCCTTCCGCTTCGCGTGCCAAGCCTCCCAACGAAGTCGAAGGGAGGTTGATATACTTATGTACACCAAACTGCCGGGACAAGCCCTTAGTCGGACATTCCATTGCCAGAGTCACTTCCCGAAGAGAAATGCCTCCACGTCAACCAGCAAACCTGGACCTCAAAGAAGGTCCAACACTTAGAAAATCGCCGCGTGCCTCAGTTATCCTGGTCACCCCAATTCAACCCATTCATCCCAAACGACCCATGTTACCCACTATCGGTTGTCACTTGGGGTAGCGATCTCCGCTTTTGGGTGGGATGGCCCATCCTACTTGTGTGTCGCAATTATGCGAATCTCACCACAAGGTATTGTATCATATTGCTTAGCCAAACACAAGATAAGCCATAATCTACCACGCCAAGATCACTTGTCAAGAGGCGCAGGTCAATGATTTTGGTTGCTCCCGTCAAATCTGCGGAATCCCTGGCAAATCCGCCTTCTACCGCCCACGGCCAATCAGCTTGGCCTGGACAAACACACGGCGTTTTTGGTAACTGTTACAATCCGTTCCGTTGATACGACGGTAGGACGCAATGTCAACGTGGAGGCTAGGCCATGGACCGGTATTCGCCAGTGAATTGGGTGACATTCATGCTGTCTCTCGCGTTGGTGGCGGTGTTGGCAAATCCGTGCCAGCGTGCCTTTGCACAAACCCAAGCGAAGAGTTCCTCATCTAAGAGTTCCCTGCACCTACCGCACCTGCCCAACCCCATTACAGCCCTCGAAAATGGCGCGAAAAAAGTAGCGAGCGCCGTTGGCTCTCTCATCCCCGGCAAACAGCAATCCACTTCCTCGACCCGTTACTATCCGCCTGAAGGTTCAAAGAAAAAAACGGAGAAAAAAGGCCTCTTTAGCTGGCTGGCCCCAAAACCCGAACCCAAAAAATCTGATTCCGTTTGCGATTGGATCGGTAGAGAACCCTTGTTGCCGTAATCGCTGTTTTTGATTGAGTACCTCATAGAAGAGCTTTTTATGGTATTCGCCTGAGACCCGCAAAACGTGGCCATTGTTTTGGGATGTTCAATGCAGTTCAAGCACTTCCCCCAACTGGTTGCTTCGATTCTTCTGCTAGTCCTCGCAACGGGGTGTCTTACCGGGTGCGCCACACTCCTATCGGCCTCAGCTCAAACCGACCGATCGCTTCAGCAACGGGTGGCCGGTGACCCCTTTCCCACGGCCCAACAAGCCGGCATTCGCTGATCAGGTTGCAACGCAAGTGAAAGTGGCCCACAGCACGGTGCTTAGAGTCTTTCCTAAAAAGTCCCCCTCTCCCTCTGGGAGAGGGTTGGGGTGAGGGCAAGCCGTTGTCGGAGTCGATCGAGAAAACCGACCTCGATTCGCGCAACCCTCACCCCCAACCCCTCTCCCGCCGAGCGGGCGAGGGGAGCTTGTGGGATAGGCTCTTGGTAAGCGTGCCGCCGGCCGCTTGCAATGTCACTTTTCGGGGGGTATAACAACGACAAAGGCTTGGGGGGTCTGGCACGGACGGGTCGTGGAATACCACATCGGTCTTTCTCACCAGAAAGGACGGTCGCTTCGTCCTCGTGAATCGAATAAGGTCTCGCCACAAAGCTAACATTCCCGTCATGGCTCTTTCATCTGATCAGCCCGTTGCCAAGCAAGTTTTTATTGCGGGTCGTGGATCGAATTCCGATTACGCTCATTTATGTAGACGCGATGGGCGGTGGAATCGACAGCGGGCCGGGTGGCCCTGGTTGGTCCCATTACTCGTCTGCATTTTCACTGGATGGAGTGGCATTACGCTGGCTGTCGATGTTCCCCGCCAGGTGCACCCTTGGGGACGCTTCGAACCGGGGGCTTGGAAGATTATGCGTGCCACGACGGAGTCGTTTGA
>JAKPII010000294.1 GCA_029549885.1 Planctomycetota bacterium | reverse complement strand
CCAGGCTCTCCACCCTCCGGAGGCTTTTCCGGCTTGTGAACAGGCGGCCGACATCATTTGGGCGGCTGTCCAGGCGCGGCGGCGTATCGCCATCTATGGAGATTACGATGCCGATGGCATCACGGCTACGGCGATTCTCTGGAAGTGCCTGAAGTTACTGGGTGCCGATGTGCGGTATTATGTCCCCAATCGCCTGGAAGAAGGCTATGGACTTCAAACGGCAGCGATTGAGGACCTTGCGCGGCAGGGTGTCCAACTGATCGTCACAGTGGATTGTGGGATCACTGCCGTTCCAGAAGTCGCCTTTGCCCGTGAGAAGGGGATTGAGATCATTGTTACGGATCACCATGAGCCGGGCCCCGACCTACCCCAAGCCGCCGCGATTGTTCATCCCCGTATTGGCTCATCGCCGTTTCCGTTTCCCTGGTTGAGTGGCGCCGGGGTGGCCTTTCGCCTGGCTTGGGCAATTGCCCGGCGGGCCAGTTCCGGCCAACGGACAGACGAACGACTCCGTGATTTTCTTGTCCAGGCAGTTGGATTGGCAGCCATCGGAACGGTGGCCGATGTCGTACCGCTATGGGATGAAAACCGAATCCTTGTCCATTATGGATGTACCCATAGCTTGCCGAAGCGTCCGACTTTGGGATTGAGCTACTTGCAAAGTCTTGCGTCACAATCGTCCAATGGCAAGACCGACAGTGAGTGGATTGCCTTTCAGTTGGCACCGCGAATCAACGCCGTCGGCCGATTGGGACAAGCAGCGTTAGCCGTCGAGTTGCTGGTGACAGAAAAGGAAGATCGGGCGGCGGAGCTGGCAAGTTACATCAACAGCCTCAATGAGCAGCGAAAGTCTCTCGAGCAAAGTATCTACCTTCGTGCCTTACGGCAGATCAAAGAACAGTGCGATCCCGATACCGACCCTGCTTTTGTTCTTGCCGATACCGATTGGCACCAAGGAGTGATCGGAATTGTGGCCGGACGACTGGCAGAAAAGTTTCACCGACCGGTGATTCTCATTTCGCTCAGCAAAACTGGCATGGCGCGGGCCGTGGGTTCAGCCCGGAGTGTTCCGGGATTGCATCTCCATGAGGCCCTCACCGCATGTGCCCACCACCTCGAGCGTTTTGGGGGGCATTCTCAGGCTGCCGGGCTGACTATTGCAGAGCAAAGCATCCCCGCTTTTCGGCATGAGTTCTGCCAGTATGTCGCCGATCATTTTGACCGAGAACAAAACCTCGCCGAGATCCATATCGACTGCGAATTTCCGTTGGGCGTGTTCACTGTTGAGGTGGTGAAACAAATCGAACGCCTGGCCCCGTTTGGCATGGGCAATCCGCGACCTATCATGTGCTGTGAGAACGTGACACTTGTCGAACCACCCCGCATTGTGGGACAAGGTCAACAGCATCTTTCGCTTCGGGTCCACCACTCCGGGACAACCATGAGGGCCATCGCGTTCGGGGCCGGTGATCGAAGCCACGAGCTCTCGTGCGGAGAACCGTTTGATCTTGCCTTTCGCCCTGTGATCACCGAATTTCGGGGTTTTGAGCGCGTCGAATTGCACGTCGTTGATTGGCGAACACCGCCGCAGCGCGACGGTTGATCGCCAATCCTCGAAGGTGTATGCTCTCGTAAAGCTCCGCGTTACTCGTCAACGAAAAGAAGGGATGGAACGTACTCCGTGGCAAGCACCAGATTGTCACCCAAGATATACCGCTGGCTGAAGGCAGAGCTTGAAGACTGGAAAGCCGAGGGTCTTATCACAGCGGAACAGGCTGAGCAAATCGCCAATCGCTATGCGGCTTCCGCGGTCCCCGGTGCCCGGGCAAACCTCATTACGATGGTCTTCTCGACCATGGCCGGGGCATTGGTCATTATTGGCATCATCCTCTTCATTTCGTTCTATTGGCAGCAATTGCCAGCCACCGTGCAGATGGGACTGCTTGTTGGCGGCACGATCGGTTTCAATGCCCTGGGTCTCCTTGTCCGGCGGTTTGTCCCTGAGGGCCGCATCCTTAGTGATGCAATCTTCCTGATGGCTGCCATCTTTTTCGGGGCATCTGTCTTTCTTGTTCCCCAAATCGCCGGGAGGACGATGCGTGTCGCCGACGGGATGTTGCTCTGGACCACCGGGACAATCCTTTTGGTGCTAGTGCTTGACCATCCCCTTTTTTACGCCGGCCTGAGTTTTCTTGTGATCGGTTCCCTGGCCACGGCTATGGTCGAAGATGCCTACCATTTGGAGCGCACGCTGTACGCAATCTTAACCGGAGCCGTCTTATGCCCCGTCATGATCTGGGCCTATGGGGGACGGTCGGTCCTGTCATGTCTGGCTGTAGGCGTGGCGTTTTGCTGGTGGCTTGTCAGTTTCGCTTTCCTTCAGGGATTTGAGCTTCCGGGTATTTTGGTAGGCACTTACTTGGCGCTTGTCGGCACAGCGGTCTGGGTGCTCTCGGAATGGTCCCAACTTGCCAGCCCAATGACTCAAATACTTCGCTTACTCGGGGCCGTGACAACTTCCCTTGCTTACCTAGTTTTGAGTGCCCGACATGCGTGTTACGACGATTGGCAGTCGCAGGCCCGTTATTACCCGGAGAAGCTCTTCTTCCCCGCCAATTACCTACAACTCATTCCGATTCTTATATTCCTGGCGATTATTCTCGCCGAATGGTTCTCCTCCCGCCCTTCGGAACAGTCACCGAGTCACACAAAGAGGTTTGATAAATTTTTGGTACCTACGGTAGCTCTTGTGATTGCCCTACTGATTCTTGCGCTATCGCTCAGTCACTTTTCTGTGGACGCCAGTTTCCCCGTTGTGGGAACGATCCTGGGAAACGTAGGGGCCATCTTCGTGGCAAGCGCCCTCATTGTCTTGGGCGTGGCCTACAACCAAAGTGAGCGCCTCTTCGTGGGCCTGGGGGCGTTCCTTTTGTGGTTATGGATGCGTTGGCTAGACGTTTTTGGAGCCAACCTCCTCACAGGCGCTGTTCTGTTCATTTTGAGCGGTGCCGTGTTTTGGATTGTGGTCGTCGTTTGGATACGGTTTAAGCGGTCGTTACTCACCCCAGCTCCACAGTACATATCGGCCACGGGGATACCGCGATTCCTTGTCGCCGCTCGCAATTGGAGCGCCCAGCGGCGACCATTGGGCCTGTTGCTCTGCATTGTTATAGAGTGTGGACTATTGGTTTTCCTATATGTTTTTATGTAAACCAGGCGCGTATCTCTTGGAGATGACAACTGTCTCGATCCGTCAATAAGCGGGCTGATGTGTGTCAAATGCAAACAGATTCATTCGCAGGATTTGCTCACCCGACTCAAACCTGTCTGGCTTTTCTTTTTGTCAGACGATATATTGGGGCAGCCGTGCCGTGTGAGAAAAGGAGCATTTTTTTGGGTTAACCCCGTTGCATCGACATGTCACTCATGAACCCGTGTCAAACCGAGTGGGAACAACACTTCGCCATCGCCAGCACGTGTGAGGAAGCGTCGCAACTCATCAACACTATTCTTGACCAACTTCAGCGCCACGGTTGGCGGGAGGATGACATTTTTGCGGTCCACGTGGCCTTGCAGGAATCTTTGAGCAATGCCATCAAACATGGCAATCGCTGTGATCCCTCACGAACGATCTACGTGACCTGTCGATTGACTCAACAATGCATCGAGATCTCGGTTAAAGACGAGGGCGCGGGGTTTGACCCCACCAAGGTTCCCGATCCCACCCTCCCCGAAAACCTGGACCTCCCCAGTGGTCGAGGGCTGCGACTCATCACCGGTTTTATGGATCAAGTCGAATTCCGCAATGGTGGCCGACAAATTGTGATGCGTCGTTGCCGACGCCAGTCTCCCGAAATGCAAACCCGAACTTGAGCTGCGGTCGATCTTTGCACAATTCCCGCGGAATCGATCTTCTTGCCATATGGACTTATGAGCCTATCCCATAATCTCCCCTCTCCCGTTCAGTGGGAGAGGGGTCGGGGGTGAGGGTGGCTCGAATCGCTGCCGGTGTTCTCAACCGATTCCGACATTCGCTTGCCCTCACCCCAACCCTCTCCCCGAGGGAGAGGGGGACTTTTTGGGATAGACTCTTATATGAGATCGCCATTGTTTTTCCGGTACAGCCGGCCCCACCCTGTGGCGGCCGTGTTTCCCGACGCAGGGCCGGGGGCCGTTGTGGACGCTTCCCCGATGGAGCACCACGCCCTATCGTGACTTCCTTCCATGATGGAGGGCTACGTGCCCTCGTGACCAGGGAACAGTCAATCGGCACCACCACGGACGGGAGGGTGCTCGTCCCTCGAAAATCCGCGTAAAACACCGCGTCCCTCCAAAACTCGAGCAATCCCAAATTCCTCCAGAATCAGCGCAAGGATGGCTACCCCCGCGAAATTGGGACGACTCGGCCCGCGGCGCTGCCAATCGAGTGTCACTCTGGCACCGGACTCATCTCCCATGCTCAGGATTTATCTTCCATGCTCGGGACTTACATCACAAACGGCTCGCCTGCCGGTAAGAAGCCCAAGGTGTCTCGGCCAGACGGTGTCGGATGTTTTTTCCGAAGGGTGCGAATTACGGTGTCAACAACTTTGAGAAAGATTCCAGCCCTAGCCAAGCGGCATTGGGTGGCGTAAACTTATGCATTCGGGTTTTCCCTCGAATTGCCCGCAAGGTAATGTGATGATTTCGCCCCTTTGGCGGGCGCAACAACCAGGAAAGACAACACCAACCACAGTGAATTGACCTTATAGGAGAACAAACCATGCCTTCTGTCGATGAAATGTACGATGAGGCGATTGCCCTCCAGCAGCAGGGAGACCTTCCAGGTGCTTTGAGCAAACTCCAGGAGATTATCCAAATCGACCCGAATTATGCTCTCGCCTATGCGGCCTTGAGCGTTTTCTACAGCAAGATGGAGGAACACGAGAAGGCCGTAGAAAATGCCCGCAAAGTGTGCGAACTCGAGCCAGAAGACCCATTCAGCTTTGTTGCCTTAAGTCTTATATGTCAGAAGGCGGGTCTCCTGGCCGAAGCAGAAGAGGCCATGTGGCAGGCCCGACAGGCCCAGGTGGCCGCCATCCAAAAGCGGTATTCTTCCTGAGCATCCGTCGTAGGCGCGCAGCCAGGGCCCTTGTTTATCTGGCGTGATTTCTATTGGAACTGGGCGTAAATGGATGGGCTTCAATGGACCCGGTGACCCGGTTTCGCTCCCTGGTCAGGGGCAAGGAGAAATACCTGGTCGTCCCCCCAGCCGGCGGCAAGGATCATCCCTTCGCTCGTTCCGAACCGCATTTTACGTGGCGCAAGATTGGCAACGAGGATCACAAGGCGTCCTACTAAATCGCCGGGTTTGTATGCTTTTTTAATCCCGGCGAAGACGGTGCGGGTGTGGTTGCCACCCAGACTTAGTGTCAACTTCAGCAGCTTGTCGGCACCGGGTACCTCTTCAGCCGCAAGGACGCGGGCAACCCGCAGGTCAATCTTGGCAAAGTCATCGATCGTGACCGTGGAGGTCAAAAGCGGTTCCCTTTGCAACGTCTCATCGGTGTCGGCAGTCTCTGGCGAAACACCCTCCGCCGGGCGATTACCTTCGCCGCCCCCAGACGCGACTTCCACCTCGCGGCTTTCTTCCACCACGGCGGCCAGTTTTTCCTTTGGCACTCGCGTCATCATATGCTCGAACGGGGCCACGCGATTGCCCACCAACGGTACCTGCGATTGATCCCAGGAAGAAACCGGATCATTGAGGAGCTTACCCGTTTGCGCAGCTAGCCGTGGTAACACTGGGGACAGATAAATGACTAATTGCCGAAAGAGATTGAGACCAATTGTACAGACATCCCGCAATTGTGATTGCTTGGCGGGATCTTTCTTCAAGTTCCACGGTGCCGCTCGTTCGATGAATTGGTTCGCACGATCCCCGGCGGCCAGGATAAGCCGCATAGCCTTTCCAAAGTCACACTTCTCGTAGGCCTCGGCAATAGCCTGGCCGTCTGCGGCGGCCTGGGCAAACAGTCCGCTATCATCGGGATACGTGGGAGAGAGATTCTGCCCTTCTAAGAAGCGGGCCGTCCGACTGGCCAGGTTGACGATGTTTCCCACCAGATCAGTGTTTACCTTCGACACGAACTCTTCGAGGTTCAGGTCGATGTCTTCAACCCGCGAGCTGAGCTTGGCCGCATAATAGTACCGGAGATAAGACGGATCGAGATGGCGCAGATAGGTCTCCGCTTTGATAAACGTCCCCTTGGATTTCGACATCTTCTCGCCATTGACCGTCAGGAAACCATGAATATGAATCTTTCGCGGTAGATTGAAACCGGCCGTCTTGAGCATTGCGGGCCAAAACAGACAGTGAAAATACGTAATATCCTTCCCAATGAAGTGATGAACCTCGGTTTCCGGGTTCCGCCACCAATCGTCAAGCGACTCTCCAGTGCGATCACACCATTGCTTTGTTGATCCGATATAACCGATGGGAGCATCGAACCATACGTACCAGTAATTGCCCGGACTATCGGGGATTTCAAACCCAAAGTAGGGTGCCGGCCGCGACACATCCCAATCCCGGAGCGGCTCGCTGAGAAAATGAGCCTTGAGATAATTGGCAATCTCAGGCTGTAGGTGATCACCCGTTTGGGTCCACTCTTCCAGGAAATCGTGAAGCCTTTCGATCTGCACAAACAAGTGTCGGGCCGTCCGCAGTTCCGGCTTGGCTCCGGAAATTGTGCTCACCGGATGGATCAATTCCGCGGGGCTATGTGTGTGTCCACAGCGATCGCAACTATCGCCGTACTGGTCGGGCGCATGACACGCTGGATTAGGACAGGTACCTTTGACAAACCTATCGGCCAAAAAGACCCCGGCTACTGGGTCGAAAAGCTGGGTCACCTCCTTTTCAATGACAAGCCCCGCTTGTCGCAAGGCGCGCCAAAAGACCTCACAAATCTCGCGGTTTTCCGGGCTGTGGGTGCTGCCGTAATTGTCGAATTCGATGTCAAAACCGGCAAAATCCCGAACGTGGGCCTCGTACATCCGCTGAATAAATTCTTCTTCCGGAATGCCTTCTCGACGCGCCGAGATCATAATTGCCGTCCCGTGCGTATCGTCGGCGCAAATGTAGATGCAGCGATTGCCGCGGAGCTTTTGAAACCGCACCCAAATGTCTGTTTGAATGTATTCCACCAAATGACCGATGTGGATCGGACCATTGGCGTACGGCAAAGCACTTGTAACTAAGATTTTTCGACTCATGAGTTTTTGGCGCTTCCGGTCCCTAAACTACGATAGTCCTCAGGCCGAACATTCCCGTGTCTGGCCCAAAACCCGCATTGTATAACCTGGGGTACTCTTTCGGGAGTAGGCGGACCCATCCCCCAGTGCGCCACTTCCCGCTCTTTCTCATGACACTTGTTGCGGCTATCGTCCGCGTTTAAGTCCAAAGAGGCAATCTGCCCAAGACAAATTGTCAAAACTCAGGGCAGGTACTACGCTATCCAAATGGGACAGTTCCCTAAACTGCATGCTTTCCCATAGAACGAAAATGAAACCCGAATGTCCTCACTTTGCTATCCTATGGAGCCGTAAATGACCAAACTGCCGGGGGACCGACATTCTAGCGCGACCGCAGCCTGTGTATCGCAACAGTCGTCAAGTCTTTGGTCACGTAGTTTTCTCGCGCTCTTAGTGACGCAGTTCACCGTTGCTCTCAACGACAACATTTTGCGGTGGTTGTTTATCCCAATCGGCAAAGACCTCGTCCTTGAACAGTTGAAGGAAAGCCCTGACGTTGCCCGATCGGTGGGGTCGTTCATTTTCCTTTTGCCCTTTATTCTGCTGGCAGGCTGGGCTGGGGCCACTTCTGATCGGTTCAGCAAACGGACCGTCATCATCGGTGCGAAAGTTGCCGAGATTATCGTGATGACCTTGGCCATCGTCGCCATTTTGACCAGTAACGTCTGGGCCATGGCGGTAGTCCTCTTCCTGGCCGGAACACACAGCGCTTTTTTCAGTCCCTCGAAATACGGCAGCATTCCCGAAATTGTCGGACCGAAACTCATCTCGGCTGCCAACGGTGTCATCGGTCTGACTACGATGATCGCTGTGATCGTGGGCGGGTCGGTGGGAAATCTCTTATACAGTCTCACGACAATTCGCGATCCGGCACTTGCCCAAGCGCGTGGGCTTGGACCAGGTCAATATCGCTGGTGGATCAATGCCGTTGTCCTCTTGGGCGTGGCCACCTTAGGATGGCTGACAAGCCTTGCGATCAAACGTCTGCCCGCCGCTGACCCTCAACGACGCATTCCCCTGAATCCCTTCCTACAGTGTTACTACGACCTCAAGGAGTTATCTCGCCATCGAGTGCTGCTCCTAGCCGCCATAGGAAGTACCTATTTTTGGACCCTGGGCCTGTTAATGCAGCTTACGATCGATAAACTGGCCGTACCCGAACTTGTGGGGCCCTATGGCCAGGCATACGTCGGACCGATGCTAGGCATCCTGACGCTTGGCATTGGGTTGGGCAGTATGCTTGCGGGCGTGTGGTCTCACGGGCGGATCGAACGGGGACTCGTCCCTTTAGGGGCCCTGGGCATCACTGTGATTTCTCTCGCCTTTGCATTCCTTCCCGCCGGGACGGGTCACTGGAACTCGTCCCCATACTTCCTAGCGTGCGGCCTGCTCTTTCTTCTCGGAGCCGCCGCAGGATTGTACGACATCCCGCTGATTTCGATCTTGCAATTCGAAAGCCCCGCCCACGAGCGAGGCCGCATCCTTGCTGCCTACAATTTTTTGAGCTTTACCGGGATGATCATGGGCTCGGTCATCTACTGGTTCCTGGGGAGTTTCCTGGGTCTTAGCGCTCGACAAATGTTTGTTTGTGCGGGCATCGTGACGTTTCCCGTCTTTCTCATCATCTTGTACTTGACCCCCATCGATGTGATTCGGGTCTTGTTCGGTTGGCTTATGCGATGGCTGTATCGATTTCGCGTGGTGGGGCTCGAAAATGTACCGGCAGATGGCCCGGCCATTATCGTTTCCAACCACTTAAGTTGGCTCGATGGCATGATGATCATGCTGGCCATGCCCCGGCCAATTCGGATGATTGCCCACCTTAAGTACATTAATGCCCCGATCATCCGCGACTTAGCAAAGCGGGCTGGCGTGATTGCCATTCTCCCCGGGGCAAAATCGGTGGCCTTGGGAATCCGCGAGGCCCGGCAAGCCTTGGAAGACGGAGAGCTTGTGGGCATCTTCCCCGAGGGCGGCATGACCCGGACGGGACAAATACGTGGCTTCCAACCAGGCTTTCTGAAAATCGCCCGTGGTCTCGATGTCCCAATTATTCCTGTGTATATTGATGGCATCTGGGGAAGTATCTTCACATATTCCGGGGGACGCTACTTTTGGAAATGGCCGGGTTTGCGACCACTACGGGTCACGCTTTATGTGGGGCAACCGCTGAGGAATATCCGGGAAGCATGGCAAGCACATCTGGCACTGGCGTCGCTAGGAGCCGAGGTGGTGTCGCAGAAGAACACGATTGACCACATCCCGCCGCGGCGATTCTTGCGGACGGCTCGCTCCTTATTGTGGGGACGGAAGATCGCCGATTCTACCGGCATTGAGCTAACCGGTGGGCGACTTCTCATTGCCTCGCTGGCCCTACGACGTTTCTTGCGACGTCATTACCTGAAACCAGATGAGACACAGGTTGGGGTCCTTTTACCCTCCTCGGTGGCCGGCGTTGTGACCAATGCTGCCCTGGCCCTCGATCGCCGCATTGCTGTCAACCTCAACTACACACTTTCCGAGGACTTGATTAATTATTGCATCCGCTCCGCGGGGGTTAAGCACGTTCTCACCAGCCGTCGGATGTTGGAACGTTTCCCCTTTAAGCTCGAGGCAACGGTGGTCTTTCTCGAAGATATCTATTCGCAACTGGAGTTGGCTGATAAGCTTATTAGCGCTTTCCAAGCGTATCTGTTACCGGCCTGGGTGTTGGAACGGCTGCTCGGTCTTCACCGTATCGACCCGGATGACGTACTCACGCTGATTTTCACCTCCGGATCCACGGGTCGTCCCAAGGGAGTCATGCTCACCCATCGCAACATTGGGTCGAACGTGGCGGCATTTAACCAGATTCTGCACCTTCGTCGCAGTGACGTTCTCTGCGGTATCCTGCCATTTTTCCACTCTTTTGGATACACGACGACCTTGTGGACAGCACTTCAACTTAAGCCCATGGTGGTCTATCACTTCAGCCCCTTGGAACCCCGTCCCATTGGACAGATTTGCCGCAAATATAAGGCGACCATCCTCGTAGCGACACCAACATTCTTAAGGAATTACGTGCGACGTTGCGAGCCAGAGGATTTCGCCCATCTTGAGGTTGTGATCACGGGGGCGGAGAAACTGCCGCCTGAAGTGGCCGATGCCTTCGAGCAAAAGTTTGGCGTGCGTCCGTGGGAAGGCTACGGGCTGACGGAGACCTCTCCCGTGGTCTCCTCGAATGTGCCGCCTTCCCGTGTTCGGGAACCGTGGTTTGTCTCGGCAAAGCAGGGAACCGTCGGACGCCCGATCCCCGGGGTTGCCGTTAAAGTTGTGGATGTGGAAACGGGCGAGGATCTCGGTGTCGGCAAACAGGGGATGCTCTTGGTCAAAGGCCCAAACGTCATGAAGGGATATTGGAACGACCCTGAGCAAACCGCCAAGGTCATCAAGGATGGTTGGTACATCACGGGTGATCTTGCCCAATTGGATGAGGATGGATTTATCACGATCACCGGACGCCTAAGCCGCTTTTCAAAAATCGCCGGCGAAATGGTTCCGCATCTGGCCGTGGAAGAGGCTATCGGCAGGATCGAGATGACCGGGGATCAGGAGACGATAACCTTTGCTGTGACGGGAGTTCCCGATGAGAAAAAAGGGGAGCGCCTTGTCGTTCTTTACACCCAATTGCAGCACACCCCCTCTGAAATATGCCGGGCCTTGCAAAGCAATGGGCTTCCCCCGCTTTGGGTCCCCGACACCGAGCACTTCTACCGAGTGGATCAGATCCCGGTGTTGGGGTCAGGTAAGCTCGATCTCAAAGCGCTCAAGGAAATGGCGCAGCAGGTTGCCGGGGGCCGAGATTAGGTTACAAGTGAGACGGGCAATCGCCTGAGGAAAGCCGCCGCAAGATGCCCGAGGGAAACCGGCAGTTATTGCCGAATTGTCGATTCCGGCTGAAGCGCCCGTTCGTGGATACCGTCCGGCGGGGTAATCATCGCCGCGCGGTCGTAGGTGGTGCCGGAATCGTTACCTATGCGGGCGATCCAGTTCAAGAAGTCTTGTTGTGTGTTTCCTTCCAGTTGGGTCAATTGGCTGGCGAGTCGCTCCAAGGACTGCGGTCGCACTACGGCTGTCCGATACACAGACCCGACAAACGCCATCGTTTGTTGGTAATTGGTTTCGGCCATTCCTCCAAGCAATGGGTGCAGGGCCTTGGTGATGAGCTCGATTCCCGCACGATCGACCTGAATAAATAGGTCCATTTGTGCGGAAACGTAAGGTGTCCCAGTAGCTTCACGCAGGTAATTGCTGGTTAGCACAACAAGGACACGCCCCTCCACTGGACGGAGCATCAATGGGCCACTGTAACTGCCCTCGGAATAAACGACGTGCTGATTGGGGCTGGAGTATAGGTATTCGACCACTGCGGTCGTGCCTGCCCCATCGTTCAGCCGGTATTTCTGCGGACCAACGATCTGGAGTTTCAGCTTCGTTACGCCCAAGGCCTGCCACATGGCCACGACAACTTCTGGATGCTCCACCAGGAAGCGGTAGAACTCAGGTTCGCATTCGATCATTTGCGAACTCATTCGGCGGAACAGAGCCGCGCGGGCTGCGACATCAAGAACTCTCGTCCGCCAGGCGGGGTCGAGCTCCGTCAGGGGAATGCGGTTGATTGCCTGCTGTTTCTCTTCTTTGGCGCTTACCGAAACCGCCTCCGAGGTCCCCCGTGAAGCACCATACTGTCCCTGGCCGCTGGCAAAATTGGGCAGTATAGCGAACACAGAAAGACAGGCAAGAATAAATAAAATCGGGAAGAAAGACACCCTGGAAAATTTTTCCCGGGAAAGACTCACCGGCTGGAAGTTTTCTGGTGGTCGGTCGTTCGATGTGGACACGAGTCTTCAATAACTCCGGTGGATGACAATTCGCCGATGCTGCGCGAACAGACAGAGGCGCATTACAGGTTTCCTTTGTAGGCTCTAACCATTATTCGGAATTCCCGGCAGGCAACCTGAAAAAAAGCACCCCCACCTCAGGACCGACTTAAATAGGTAACGTTAGTGTTGTCGGATTCGGGCAATTGCGGGACAATTCGGCCCACAATGTGATCGGGGGCCGAATCTCCGGTTCAAAACCTGTGCGGATTCGTCATCCGAAAGATTGGCTTTCTCGCGGTGATGGATGTCCGTTTTTTAAAAACTGGGGAGCGTGCCCATCGAGGGGCCAGCCGAACCCATAGAAGGTGGTATTTGCTACGTGAAAAGCTACCTAAGAAAACTAGCAAAGATTGCGTTCAAAGCGATTGGCCTTCTGGGTCTCTCGCTGGCATTCGCATATTTACCGCCCATTCTCTGGGGACTTTGGGAGATTAGGCTTATTCACGACCTTGAGGGGCAGCTCGCCCAAGTGCCGCCCGATCAAGCCTGCCTGATCCTAGAGGAGTTTTCCGAAATGGGAGCTAACGGGGCGCGCGCTCTGGTACGAGCACTCGCTCATCCCGATGACACTATCTCTTCCCATGCATACCGACTCCTTTGGCGTAAACTTCACAGTCGCGAGACACAAGCAACCGGCGAGCAAGAAGCTCTGGTGATCGCCGAAGAGTTGCACCGTATTTCGCCCTTTATCCCCCCGTCACGAAAAGAACACCTGGCAGCACTGTTGGATCAACTCCTCAAATGGGAGGACGGGGGCAAGAACGGCTTTAAGATCGTCAAACTGTCCGAATCTTTGTTGGGGCGAAAACTTGTTGATAACAGGCCCGTTGCAGAAGAGGGCAAGGCAGCGCCCGGTCCAAACACGGCTGAATCGGCGAACGGTGCGACCGTCCTGAGAAATTCCCCTCCAACAATGCTCCAGATCTCAGGAGACCCCCTCCCATTGCGCGAAACGGGCCCCAACGCGGAGGCGACGGCTTCCGCTGTTTCTCCAATAACAGAAGGAATGAACACGGACCACTCTTCTCCTGCCGTTGTTGACTCCTGGCAAGTTTCGACGAGCGATTTGGCAGCCTGGAGAGAGGTGTTCGGTGGTCCTCTGGCGCAACTTGCGATTTACGAGAAAGAAGTTAGCACTTCTGAAGGAACTTCCCGGTCTTTCGGCCCCGGCAGCATGGCCACATATCTCGCCCCACAAGGCACCCAAGACGGTGGTTGGAAATCCGTCACTCGAGAGATAACACCTGATCGCAATGAAACATCGGCCGGACCGACCCTCGATGAGTCATCTAGCAGGCCCAGCTCGGGAAAGCCAAGTGATCAGCCTCCCAGGTCCATTAGCAACCGCCCTGATACCACGTCCGCAGAAAAGGGTGCTACCTGGGCGACGCTCGCGCCCCTTTTTGCACAACTTTCTGGCAGTCCGGCGGAAGCCGATCGTGCCCTGCAAACATTGATCTCCCTGGGAATAACTCGGCCTACCATTGAGGTTGGGAGAATCGCATTTCATCCCGATAGCGCCCGCCGCCGTCAGGCGATCCATTTGCTCTGGAACCTTCCCGGCGTGGATCCACTCCCTTTTCTTCTCGGACTGGCCCAAGATTCAGACCCAATTGTCCGACGGGAGGCACTGGCGGTGTTGGCAACCACCACTAACCCGGCGATCCATTCATTTGTCCGCGATGCGATTGGCCGCGACAGCGATCCTCAGGTCCGAGCCTTGCTAGACAAAATCGACTCGACATATCGGGCCGTGTCAACAACGACCACACATCAGAATACCGCCGAGGAACGCTGAGGGGTTCCCTTGATTTTGCCGATCAATTCGATCGTGCCAGGGGTTATGTGTATTGTCGTCAATTCCAGCTCGCGGCCCTTCTCGTCCAACTTTTTTGGAATCGTGATAACCAAGGTGGGCGATCCCCCCGTTTGCATCTGACGGACATCCCAATGGGCTCGAGCGGCGATCTTCTTAAGTTGTTCAACCAAATCCTGAAGAGGCAGGGGCAAGGCCCCTAATGCCGCCCGCTTAACCACTACCGTGATAGTATTGGCCTCTGTGCTGTACAGCTGCAATTCCACGTGGGCTACACCACGGAGGTGTCCGTATTCCGCCTGTGCCGCCACGCGAATGATATCATCGCCGATCTCAACCCTGGGCTCCCAGATCCCCCGGGGCAGGGCCTGGGTATGGTTACGCGGAAGGTCCACCGCCAGCCAGCCGTTGATCTCCTCCTCCGTGACCTTCAAGTACCACGTCCCCTCTCGCTTCAGATCACTGGCGAAGAGACTGGTCTTTTGCAAAAATTGATCACACGCTTTTTTCGCTAGAGCGGGATCGACGGGCACTTTTTTCTCATAAAAGTCAGGCGTTCTTGTAACGAGGAGCCAAATGCCCCCCACAATAACCAGAACGACGGCAAGCACAACGGCCGTCGTAATTAGTAATATGCGGAGAACCCTGATCACGACTCACATTCCCTAAGGCGCATTTCAATAAGGAGTTAATCGGCTCCTAAGCTCTGATTCTACACCACTCCACGGTAGCGATGAACTTGTTTGTTTGCTACGTGAGTTACCAGAAAAGGACGTAGTCGCAGATCGGAACCCAGAAACAACAGAGACACAAGCAACACTCCGGCGGCATGATCTCCCAATGTTATGGGCGTCGCCGAAGCCAAAGCCATAAGTACCAATCACGCTGACTTAAGACTTTTGATAAGGACATTTGCCGTGAAAGCCCTTGTACTGACTGAGTATCACCACCTGGAAGTCAGAGATGTCCCAACCCCCAAGCCGGGTCCGGGCGAGCTCCTTGTTCGGGTTCAGACCTGCGGGATTTGCGGGAGTGACGTGCATGGTCTCGATGGAAGCACCGGGCGTCGTAAACCACCGCTCATCATGGGCCACGAGGCAGCGGGCGTCGTTGCCGAGGTTGGTCCGGAGGTCACGCGATTTCGATCAGGTGACCGCGTAACTTTCGATTCCACCGTATATTGCGGTCAATGCGCCTATTGCCTCCGCGGGCAAATCAACCTATGCGACAACCGGCGTGTCCTCGGTGTCTCCTGCGACGAGTACCGTCGCGATGGAGCCTTTGCAGAGTATGTCGTTGTTCCCGAAAGGATTGTGTACCGTCTTCCTGAGAATGTCTCTTTTCAGCAAGCGGCAATGATCGAGCCATTGTCCGTAGCACTGCACGCCGTCGATCGTGCGGCTCCCAAAATCGGGGAAACCGCCGTGATTTTTGGCGGCGGAATCATCGGGCTACTCATTCTCCAAGTCCTTCGTTCCGCGGGACTCGATCAGATCATCACGATCGAACCTGATCCTCATCGCCAACAAATGGCCAAGGAATTCGCTGCGGATTTGGTGCTTTCCCCGGAGCAATTCCGCCAGACAGCACCACCGCCCGTCGACCTTGCGTTCGACGCCGTAGGCATTAACGAGACGGTCAACGGCGCTGTCAACGCAGTTGCCAAAGGTGGGCGGGTAGTCCTGGTGGGAAATCTCCAGCCAGAAGTCCCCCTGCCGCTGCAAAAGGTCGTAACCCGGGAATTGACGCTACTTGGCTCGTGCGCGTCTCAAGGAGATTATCCCCGGTGCCTCAATCTTCTTGCCAAGCAGGCCGTAAGGGTTGAACCCCTCATCAGCGCCGTCGCCCCGCTCGAAGAGGGGCCGTATTGGTTCGACCAGCTCTACTATCGCCGGCAACCGCTAATGAAGGTTATTCTCCAACCCTAGGGATTCGGTCGTCGGATTTTGACCGCCTATCAGTGAGTAATGGCATACACGATGACGTTGGAGCCGATCTTCAGTGCAGCCTCGTCTTTGAGACCGTAGGAATATGGGTGCGGGAACTGCTCCCAACCATTCCCAAGATCAAATCGGCTGTAAACGACTGCCAATCGGCCATCAATACTGATGCCCTCGAGCTCCGGCGCATTGAGCTGGCCAAAATCTTCCCGCACCCGAGGCGTGTAATCGACCTCCTGAATGTCGAACAAGTTGTGATAAATCGGGTGATCTGGCGGGATGCGCTCCAACTCAGCATTGGGAAAGACTTTCTTGATTTCCCGGCGGAATCCCATATCGAACGACATTCGTCCGCAACAGGCATCGGCCAGCAACAGACCTCCAGCCTTGAGATATCGCTGGAGGAAGGCCACCTCATCATCCGACCAGACGAACTCACGGTGTCCCGTCATGTATAGCAGAGGATAATTGGCCACCTGGGGATCAGTCAGTCGAACGTTTTGCCGTTTGAATTTCACCTCCAAGGTGGAATTATCCTTTGCAAACTTCAACAAATTGTGGACTGCCGACGGATCGGGGTCCCAGTCCCCATCGTGGATAATCTGAGCAAAAACGAAGTCGTCCCGCGTGGGGGCTTCTGCTTCGTAGTAAACCTTGGTCGTGCTCAAAAAGCGGGCCAATTGGTATGTGCCCAGCAAATAGGTGACTAAGTTGGCTCCAACCTGACGAGCGAGGTCAATTGTCAATCGCAGGCCCCGCGGGTGATCATGCCCATCCCAACCACACGTCATATCGGCGGGCGAAAAGATCACGCCAGAACGGCACCCAAAATCGATCGATTCCAGACAGGGTGCGTCGTCATATTGCGAGCCGTCCCCCTTCTGGTACGTAAAATTGCCTAGTTTGTAATATGACGAGAAGACCGGTTCCTCGGGCAGCATTTTTCTTAACGGCCTTCCCGGAAAGATTAGTTCCATCTCCTTGCGGAAGGATTCGGCGAAGTCATTCCAGCCGCAGCACGCATCTCCGATAATCGTGCCCCCATCTAACACATACCGGGCCAACTTTGCCCGCACCTCATCGTTCAACTGGAAACTATTGTGACCTGCGAACAAAAGGGCCGGCAATTCCCGCGGGTCAAAGGAAAAATGGGCAAAATCGGTCTCGACCGCCCGATAGTGAATCCCCAACTTCTCGTTCGTCCACTCGAGTAGCGTGTTGACGTCTGCAGGATCTGTCATCCAGTCCCGGTACATCACCCGCTTCCCCTCACGAGTGATCCATCGTACAGATCCCAAGGCCATCTTACCGATAAGCGCCGGCGGGCTGGGAGGACGCTTTTTCTCCGACCGCCTCAAAGGCGTTACCGGCAAAGGCAGTGGCGGGAATGATTCACCGCCCGTCCGATGCTGCGGGGCAGCCTTGGGCGGCGGACCGCAATCAATCGGGCCCGAATTCTCCTCACCAAGCAGCAGCGAGGGCACGGCGATTCCCCCCGCTTGACCAATGGCCCAACTCAACCCCGTGACCCTCAGAAAATCACGCCGAGACTGATAACCACCATGGCGACCCATAGTTTCACCTCTCATCAATGAACGACTCGTCTTCTCTGTCCGACCCGTCGTCTGCCAACTCACACGCCTTTTGCCTGGTCCGACCCCGCCGTCATGACACCTCCCATTTCCACCGCTTCACGGCCCTCCCGGTAAAGGGAGAACACTCTCCTGCCCCTTCGTCCCAATCAAGTGTGTCAGATGAAAACGAATAAGATCCTCCTCCAACACTCCATTGTAGATGGCCAACTCGTCAATCGCACCCGGAAATGGGTACGCATGTGACATCCCATCGTCGAATCCTTTGCCAATCCCTAAATAACCGTCCACTGGACGCCCCGCAAGCTGCCCATCTTTAAGGACACACACCAGGGGCTCTTTTTCCGTCAAGTCTGCCAGCCACGTGGACACCCGCGTTGCGTCCCTCTCAGGTTCGAAGGTTGCCGCCACATAGTACCAGTGCCCGGGGACGAGAGTCCCCTTCGTCTCCGTCCATGGTGCCATCCCGTCGCAGAGGTGAACTAACCGCCCCAAGTGCCTGCTTTCTCTCTCAACCGGGACCACGCCTAGCCACACTGCACATCGACGCTGATCCTGTCGTGTGGCCAAGAGGCATGCCAGGGTATTTTCCCCCGCCGATGGCCAGCCGTCAAACCGGACAATCATCTCCACGGTCATCGCCCTCGGTAACACGACTGGATCTATTGTCTGGAGCCCCACCCCCACCGTATCGCCCGAATACGTACCACGAATCAGCTTCACGGCCCTCGACTGCGAGTCATAGCCGCTGATTTGCTGCACGTCTAGCCGCGACATTGTGCCTCGCATCCAGACCGGTTGGAAATCTGTCGGTCCCAAAACCGCGTGCCACTTGCCATCAAAACGCGGCGATTCGAACGCCCCATACAGCCACAGTCGAGGATCAGAAAGGGCCATCAACCTGTACGCGGCCACCGTCAACGCCTCAGGCACCATCTGACAAAACCGCTCGGCGCGACATGGAATTGGCTCTGTCCGCCCACGGCCGTCACAGGCCAACGCCTCACCTGCAACCACACGCCGTGACCCCTCCAGGCCGAGCCGTCGCGCGATAACCTCAACCTCCCCCTCCAGGACGTGCACCTCCGACCTCGTCATGTCGCACAATACGCCAAATGCGGTACCGCGGTCCAAATACCGTGCCTGCGGTGTGATTACCCCGGCCAAGTGTCCACTTTCTTTGGTTCTCAAAAAAATCGTCCCCGATTCCAGCTCCACCTGCCCATTTTCAAGGAGGCGAAAACGCGTCGATCCTTGGGCGATGAGACTTCCACCGCCACGGATTTGCCACTGGGCTGCACCCTCCCGCACTATCACCCAATCGCCTGGCCTAATAGTGGCACCAATCTTCTTAGAGTCCTCCGGATATACCTTTTCCAACTGGGCAATCACCGGCGTGGAAAACTGCCCTTGTGAAGGCAGTCTCGCCCCGGTTCTTAGCCAAATTGAGATGAGACCAATAAGAAGCACGGCAGTCACGGCAATGACCAACAGCCCCATTTTCCGGAATTGCCCGCCCAACCATGGCCCGGACCCCGCCGTACGTGCAATCAAGTCTCGATCGCCGTGGTCACTTGTTCCCTCAGGCAGACTTACGCGTGCCAGTATCTCGCGGTCTTTCAAATCGTCATCGATAGCAAGCCAGTGCAACTCGCCCGCGAGCAAAAGATATTCTGCCAGGAATCGTTGCGCATCCGCTGAGCGAGCCCCCTCCTCGATTGCGCGAATCTCTTCCCGGCTCGCGCACCCCTCGAGCACGCGGTCGATCAAGAGCGTCAGTTTTTCCCGATCAAATGAAGACATCGCTCGCCGTCACCTCATGGGGTACTGGTCCCCCACTCCATAGAGGCCAGCTTTTTTTGCACACAGTCGTAAATAGCCAAACGAATGCGATGAAGCATCCGCCGCACGGCATCCGCGGTTTTTCCCTGGTTTTTCGCTATTTCTTCAGTTGAAATCCCCTCTTGATACCGTTGCGCCAATAACCGGCGATGATGCGGCTGCAACTCCTCTAGACATCGTTGCAGGGCCTGACGCCGTTCATCCACAGCCTCCATTAAAGGCACCGTTGTTTCGGCAAGTTGTTCCATGAACTCATTCGAAAATGTGGCCTCATGACGACTTGCACGGGCACGATGCTTCAATACTTCATTCCGTGCCACACCACAGGCCCATCGCAGAAAATCCTCCCCTTTGCGAAACTGACTAAACTTTTGCCACAGCACCACGCTTGTGCTTTGAACAATCTCTTCTGCTTCCACCACATTGGGAACCAGTGTAAACACGAACAAAAAGAGCTTTCGCTGAACGCCTGAAAGCAAGCGTACAAACTCTTCATCCGGTGGAAGTTCACCCTGTTGCTCCCGCACGTGCTTTCGAGTCCTCTTCGAGAATCTCTTCACCCCGCACTAGAGAATCAGAACGTTTTCTCGTGCCTCTCCCTAATACAATATCCCGCTGACTCTGCCAAAATCGGACAACATTTTTCGCGAGCAACCACCTAATGGTGGTAATAAGCCCTTAGGATTTCCGTAGAGGGCTGAGACATGTTATCCCAATTTCGGTCACGTTACAATTGACCAGTAATGACCGTTTCACCCCTAGAAGTGGGATAATTCCCGTGCCAGCCGAAGATAAGAGAACCATTTAAAGGTCACTAACTATGCACAAGAGAATCCTACCTGTCGCCATTTTGATATCCGGTAGCGGCCGAACGCTTCGTGACTTGCTGAAAGCCGTTGACGAGGGAAGGGTCCCCATCGAAGTCCGCCTGGTCATTGCCAGTACCCCTAATGCGAGCGGTCTCCAGCACGCTGAATTTCGGTGTATTCCGGCGGAGGTTATTGAGCGACGCGATTTCAATTCCGCGGAGGAATACAGCGCCGCCATCCTCCGCCGTTGTCAAGAGGTGGGGGCCGAGTATGTCATTATGGCGGGGTTTGCGATGCTCCTTACGATTACGCCGGAGTACCAAAACCGCGTGATAGGTTCTCATCCGGCTTTGGCACCAGCGTTTTGCGGACAGGGCTACTTCGGCCGAAGGGTCCACGCTGCGGTCCTCGAACACGGCGTCAAAGTTACTGGATGCACGGTGTTCTTTCTCGACCAGCAGTACAACAATGGACCCGTCATCCTGCAAAAGGCGGTCCCTGTGGAGCCCGACGACACTGTGGAAAAACTTGAGGCCCGCGTGCTCCCGGTCGAGACCGAGGCGCTCATCGAGGCCCTCTGCCTGTTGGCCGAAGACCGTGTCGTTGTGCAAGGGCGGCGGGTCCGAATCTTGCCGTGCAAAAATGGCCAGGAGACTGGCACCGGTTGATGACTTGCTTTACGAACAACGGATTCGCGCAGCGGTGGGATACTCGCGATATCGGTAGCCCGCTCCCTCCGCACTTGACGTGTTCATTGACCGCAAGCCTGATGAAAACTCTTTTCCATCTGAATCAATCGCCTTTTGGTCTCCGTTCCTCCCGCGGCGGAGTAACCGCGAAGAGAGCCATCCGATCCGATAACCCGATGGCAGGGAATGAGAAGAGGGATGGGATTATGGGCAAGTGCTTGGGCCACCGCCCGAACCGCCGTTGGCCGCCCGATAGCGGTCGCAAGTTCACGATAGGTCATCGTTTGCCCATATGGGATTTCCCGGCATTTGTGTAATACAGTCCGTGTGAACCCCGGGCAATTCCCCAAGTCGAGTAGGATGTCAAAGAAATCAAACCGTCGTCCCGCGAGGTACTCGTCAACGGCCTCAATAAAATGTTTTAGGGAGACACGCAACCGAGACTCGGAAGGCGACACTGAAAGCTCACCCGACAAAAAGTCATGCCGCACAGTCAGGTCGAAAATCTCCCCAATGTTTGGCACTTGCCGGTCTAGTTGCCTCCTGGCTCCCTTGTTCCAAGTTGCCCATTTCCCCAACCTCTCTCGAAGTTTGCGGACCAGGGTTGATTCATCCTGCTCGCCCAAATGGCCGCAAAGCACCCGGTCATTCCATATAACGAACCCTATGGAATGGACAGGCGTCCTTGTCCAAATGCACAGGCTAAGGGGTTGCACCGACTGGTGTTCCACGCGCGGCAACTCACCAAGGTTCTAGTTACGTAATAAACACAGGGTAGTTTCCACCCTCCGTGTGTAGGCACCCAGGAAATCCTGGGGGTTTTGACACTGGGCGGAGTGCCGTTTATATTCGAACTCATTATTATGGAAAATGGGGATTGGAGAATAGCGGCGAGACATTGCCCCGCTGCTAGAAATGTGGGTAAAGACAGGTCAAATTACCAGCACAATCATGGATACCTATTGCCATCTGTGTGACGACCACTATATCAATTTGACCGTTAACACCGTGCTCGAACTACCTGCCCACAGGGAAACGTTGATCCATTTCTTTGAGCGCATTCAGAAAGCGTACCCCACGATGGGGAATTTCTATACGCGGGATGGCGGGGAACAGGTGGTTCTGGAAGATGATCGGGATAACGACTCGTACCGATGGCTATCGGTAGAAGTGCGGCGGCTGTCCGCCGGATATGTCAATCCGCCCTCGGTCGATGCCGCGTTTCAATACCACCGCATGATCTTAGAGAACGCCCCGTTTCACCTCTCGCTGAGTCCTCTCGATTGCGAAGCGGTTGATGTCCTCGTTGGTTTCGACTACACCTATCAGGGTAATCACAATCAGCTTGTTGCCGATGTCCTCGGCGTACCACCTGCCTTTGAGAGGCTCCTCGAAGTACCGTCCGCGCGAGTTGTCCATTACGAACCATTGTTGACCCTCGCCCTCGATCAAGACTGTAACCTGCAATGCCGCGTCAATATCGAAACGCGGACGCAAGACTACCATGTCAGAAAAGAGGAATACCCGGAAGAGCAGATCAGCGTCTATGTGACGTGTCGTCATTACGGGCTCTTACCTGGGGACAACCGTTTCCTGCGGACATTGGATCTCCTTCTGAAGACAGGGATGACCACGGTGGATGATTTCGTCGCCCCAATGATCTTAGAGCCGTTGGCCAAGGCCATCGCGTTGCGGTAATCTGCGTTCTGGTCTTCCAGTACGAAGCGGCAACCTCTGCTTTGGATGTCCTCTTCCCGGGAAAGGTTTGCCTGCTGGGGCGAAAGGCATTAGAATCCTTTCGATTGGGCCAATTTTTGTGACTGACATTTTACCTAGCTAGAGGAGGACGACCGTGCTGCCTCGTCGCAACTTCGTGCTTGTTTTGGGGGTGTTGGCCTGGCTGGGGCTACCCAATTGGGGTCTGGCCGCAAGTGAGGTCCCTTACAAGGATCGCACTGTTATTTTGGTGAGCATTGATGGCTTAGCCAACTTCTATCTCGACGATCCCCGAGCGGACATTCCAACGATCCGTCGTTTGGCCGCTGAAGGAGCACGAGCCGACGCGATGGTCACAGTGTTCCCCTCGGTTACGTGGTGTGCCCACGCCACGCTCTCCACCGGGGTTTGGCCTAACCGTCATGGGGTCCTGGCCAACGACTACATTGACCGGAACACGAAGCAAAAGGTAACCCTGCTTTGCGACCCGGTCTTCGACAAAGACCAAATCTTGCAAACACCCACCATTTACGACGTCGCCCACGCTGCGGGATTGGTGACCGCCGGCGTGCTCTGGCCCGTCACGCGAAATGCCCGAACACTGCATTTCAGCGCTCCGGACATGCCCGGCGACACGGCGTGGTCCGACTTCGGTACACCGGCCTGGATTCAAGAACTAAAGGCCGCAGGCTTGCCGGTCGATAGTCATGGGCGGTGGTGTCGCGAGGCCGGTGGCGGTGTTCCCCGCGATTGGTTGTACGTGCGGATGGCACGCCAGCTTCTGTTACAGCACCAGCCAAATCTCATCATGATTCACCTTGTCGAACCGGACCATGTCCAGCACCGCACTGGGCCCCGCTCCGATGACGCATATTGGTGTGCCAGTTACAGCGACGATCGCATCCGCGACTTGGTGGAGGCTATCGCGTCTTCGCCGCGGGCAAAAAGCACGTATCTGGTAATCGTTTCGGATCACGGTTTTTTCCCATTCGAAAAAGTTATTCAACCCAACGTCCTTTTGCGGCAAGCTGGATTAATCTCCGTCAACGATGGCAAGCCAGTGCCCGAAAAGGCCTGGTGTATGTCGCAAGGGGGAGCCGCCGGCATCTACATTTTCGATACCCAACAGCGGGACCAGCTCATGGAACAGCTTCGACAAGCGTTCCAATCTGTGGAAGGGATTCAGGCGGTTCTTACCGGCAAAGAAGTCGAAGCTCTGGGACAAAAAACAGGCCAGGAGGATCCTCGGTGTCCAGACATCTGGCTGGCGGCGGAAAAAGGTTACTCTTTTAGCGAGACGAGCACCGGCGACGAGGTTGTGACAACTCGGTCGGGTCTTGGGGGAACACACGGCTACTTGCCCGATCAGCCCGACATGTGGGCCATGTGTGTCATTTGGGGCCCAGGAATCAAGCCGGGCACCCGTTTAGGGAAGGTCCAAATCGTTGACATCGCTCCCACGATTGCCACCCTTTTGGGGGTAGAATTGCCCGACGCAGATGGACGTGCGCTTGTCAAACCCAATTGAGGAACCGGAAAAATGGGCCATTTTAAGGTGGGGTTGAGAAGGCGCTGTTGACTTCGTGTAAGCATCGGCTTGAAAAAAGCCGAATCATCATTATGATTATCATAAAAGGTTTGTATAGCTATAGCTTCAGTTTCGACCCCTTGTGGGGAAGTCGAAAGCCAGCGTCGGTAATCAGGAGTCACAAACATGTCAATTCCATCCCAAGTCCGTTGTTACGATGAGATCACCCAATGCATCGGGAACACACCGCTCGTTAGAGTTAGAAGGCTTGCCGCCGGCTATGGGGCCACTCTTTTGGCAAAACTCGAAAGTTTTAACCCCCTCTGGAGCGTCAAGGACCGCATTGCCCGAGCGATGATTGACGCCGCCGAGCGCCAGGGATTGATCAAACCGGACACGGTCATCATCGAGCCCACCAGTGGAAACACGGGAATTGGTTTGGCGTATGTGTGCGCTTCCCGCGGTTACAAGCTGATGGTCACGATGCCGGAGAGTATGAGTCTGGAAAGGCGGCGGCTCCTCAAGGCCTTCGGAGTGGAATTGGTGCTGACTCCCGCGGCGGAGGGGATGCCAGGGGCCGTTCGAAAGGCCGAAGAGATCGTCCGCGAAAACCCCAACTTCTACATGCCCCAGCAGTTTAAGAACCCGGCCAATCCCGAGATTCATCGCCGAACGACAGCCGAGGAGATTTGGCGCGACACCGGCGGCCAGGTGGATATTTTTGTGGCCGGTGTGGGAACGGGGGGAACGATCACGGGGGTGGGAGAAGTCCTCAAGTCCCGCAAACCTGATGTTCGCATCGTGGCAGTTGAGCCGGCCAACAGTCCCGTGTTGACGCAAAAGTTATCCGGGCAGCCGATCAAGCCGGGGAAGCATGGGATTCAGGGAATCGGTGCTGGCTTCATCCCCGATGTTCTTAATCTTTCGGTCATCGACGAGGTCATCTGCGTCGAGGATGAAGCGGCCATGGAGACTTCCCGTCAATTGGCCAGGTTCGAAGGCTTTATGTGCGGCATCAGTTGCGGTGCCGCAATGTGGGCCGCCCTAGAATTGGCCAAACGTCCGGAAAACAGCGGGAAAACCATCGTCGTGGTCCTTCCTGACCTGGGAGAACGCTACCTCTCGACACGTTTGTTTCCCGAGTGATTGGAAGTGGCACGCTGAGGAACCAATACGGGGACAAGTTTTTGGTTTTTCTCTTCGGACAGAAGAAAAGCAAAAGGGCGGTCACTCTTTAGCGACCGCCCTTTCTCACATCAGTGGTTACGTCTCGGGTAACGACCGTGTTCGCAACGCCCAGGAGGTTTTAACTCAGCGAGCCATCAGCCGCACGGAGCACAAGCCGGTTTCTCACAAGCGGGAGCGCAGGGCTCGCAGCAAGCTCGCTTCGCCTCACAACGGGCACGAATCCGGGCCAAGAGACCAGGACGGCAAGCTGGTTCACATGCCGGTTCACAAGCCGGTTCGCACGCAGGCTGTTCGCAAGCGGGCTTCTCGCAAGCAGGAGCGCAGGGCTCGCAGCAAGCTCGCTTCGCCTCACAACGAGCACGAATCCGGGCCAAGAGACCAGGACGGCAAGCTGGCTCACATGCGGGTTCGCAAGCCGGTTCGCATGCAGGCTGTTCACAAGCGGGCTTCTCGCAAGCGGGGGCGCATGCGCCACCGAGGAACAAATCAGCCCGAGCCGTATTTAGGCCGAGCACAGTCACCAGGGCCCCAAGGGCCACCAAGCCAAGCAGTGTCACGCGCTTCATGTTAACACTCTCCGTTCACTCGAGGAACTGAAACAACACCTAACCCAATTTTCTTACCCAAACACCTTCTGGCCACTATTTTTCATCGTCCATTGCAAAGCCCCATTTTACCTAATTGTCGCCGTTCGCCCATTCAATTGGCCAGAAAAAATGGAGATCTGTGCAGGATAGACAGATTTTAACGAAGGAAGCAGTCTCCTTTCCTTTGTTCTACTCTCAGGTGAAATCTCTCGCGACTAACAAATCCAAGGGGCGAATTATGGCGGGACTGACCGCGGTGCTTACTCTCGGACCGACTGGGCGAATCGATCCTACGATTCGGCGCAACAAAGCTGGGAAAGATTTCCCAACCACGTCATCATTATAAGCTAGACTATCTTAAGGGATCAAGCAAGCGGGGTAGGGTACACCAACTATCTGTGTCCCGCTTGGGAAGGAGGGGTTTTGACACTATTAGCGATGTGGTAGCACGGCGAAAGGTCGATCCATGAACGAACAATTGACGAATCCAGCACTTGACCAGGTTCCCGCCATATATTCTGAGTTAGCAGACGACCCTGATCTTCGGGACCTCATCCAAATGTTTGTTGACGAGATGCCATATAGGGCAGCGCTTTATGAAGAACTCTTTCGCACGGGCGATTTCGAAGAACTGCGACGGGCTGTCCATCAACTAAAGGGCGCTGCCGGAAGCTACGGCTTCACTCCCCTTACGGAGGCCGCGACTGCCCTAGAGCAGTCCATCCGCCACGAGGCCCCCTACGAACAAATCCGCAGCGAACTCAACAATCTGCTCCGTCTATGCGCAGCCGCTCGCCTTAAGCCGGAAATAACGGCTTAAAGTAAAACAAGGCGCTTTCCCCTCAAAAGGAAGTTATTCTCCCTCGACAATTTACCACACTTGGCTTACCAGCAGGCCCAGCGTCTTTCGTCGCAACACTCGGCCTCAGAAATCCATTACTTCAGCCTTCCTTCTCCACAACGACAACGAACTCGTTTGGTTTTCGCCACTCGACTTTGACGCTTTCCTTGGCCTCGGAGAATCCGGGGGCCTGAGCGGAAATAACGAAATCCCCCGCGAAGGCACGAGTCGTTGCCCGCCCCTGGCTGTCCGTGCTAAGGGTTTCATCACTCCACCACTTCTGCTTGATCAACTTGTAAAGCTCGGTGTAAGCGGGCTTTGGCGACATATCCCGGCGAACAAGACCAGCTGGCGCTCCTTGCCATGCTCGCAAATCTGAAAAATCCCACCAGGTGATGGCCTCCACGGCTGGGTGCGAAAACAGCATCGTGTAAAACCGCACCACTTCCTTGGCCTGATATTCCTCACCTTCAGGTGTTGTCACCCAAGGTCGGGGACGTTCCCATCCCCGCTGGCCTGAAAGAATAGTCGTCTCCGTGAAATGGATAGGCACTTGAAACCGCGAGAACCTCTCACAAATCTCCCAGATTCGTTCGTTAGGCCAAGTGCCACCATGCATATGGCTTTGGATGCCGATTACGTCGTACAATCGCTTGCCGTCCTGATCGACGAGTTGCTCGATGACCCGCTCAAACTTGGGGCTTGTCACATAATCGTTGATGATAAGCGTCGCGTCGGGATTTGCCTTGCGTGCGGTCTCAAAGCACTGCCGCGTGAACTCCATCTGCCCCACTTTCTTCCACATGGCCGACATTTTCGGGGCGCGCCGCGTGACAAACTCGGGACGATCATACTCCGACACTTCATTCACGACGTCCCAACGGTCAATAAGACCGCGGAAACGTGAGACGCAGTCTTCAATCCGGGCAAGCTGGAGACGCAAGATTTCATCCGGATCATCCGGGAGCCAAATAGGATCCGCCGTATTCCAAGCCAACGGGTGTCCCTTCACGACAATACCTTTTTCCCGACACCATTCGGCCAGCCGGCGGGTGTAATCATGATCTGGACGACCGCGCTGCCGTTCGTAGGAAGCCCAATAGAATGCCGCGGTCGCATAATTGAACAACTCGGCAAAACGTTCGTTATAGGCGGTCTGAAGTTGTGAGTCTTCGATCCGGCCCCACAAAAAGATATTGCAACCAAACAAAAAGCAATGCCGTGTCTGCTGTAACCTTACCTTGGCATTTGGAACGGGACGGCCATCCTTGTCCCGAACCGTGATTATGACATCGCCTTTGCGGTATTTTTCAATCCGCATTTCCGCCGCCGTCCATAGTTCGTCACCTGTTTCACCCCATAACGACGAACCAGCAACAATAAAAAGGGAGAAAACCACAAGACTTCCGAGCACGCGACTTGACCAATGAAAACCCATGCTTTTTCTCCGACGTCTGTTCTGAAATGACCACGCTGCGTAGCGAGTGAGCCCTAGCTGTTTCGCTCTCGGGGCAGCCTCAACAACTGATACAATCTTGGATCCCGCAAAGTGCTGATCACCATCGTCGCACACGTAAAATCATGTCGTGCGCTGTGGCTACCGGGAACAGCGACGGTTATTGTACCGGCAGCCGCCGCCGCTCGGCAACCAGCTTCGCTATCTTCGAGCACAACCACCTTGTGAGGTGGCAATCCAAATCGTTCGCAGGCCTTTAGGTAGATTTCCGGGTAAGGCTTTCCCTGAACAACATCCTCGGCCGTGAGGGTAAAAGCAAATCGGGGTTCCAAGTCAAAACAGGCAAGTACAGCGCGAAGCGTCCGTCGTGAACTACTGGTGGCAATGGCCTTCGGAATGTTAGCCGATTCCAACGCTGTTAACAGCTCCAGCAGTCCCGGCATTGGGGCAATCCGCCCTTGGATGCGTTCAATGAAGAGGTCCTCTGACTCCGCCGCCAGCTCCTGCCAAGTATCCGAAAGATTATGCCACTGAATCATGATCTCGAAGCTTGCTTGTGGCGGGCGGCCCATCATGGCATCACTTAATTCACGGGTAAAGTTTTTGCCACGACGGCGAAGGAGTTCCTCTCCCACCGCAAAGTAGATATCCTCCGTGTTGAACATTAGGCCATCCATGTCGAAGACAACAGCTTCGGGTACGGTTTCCAGATTTTTCGCTTCCATCCTCGAACTCTTCACTTTCCTTGATTTGCTACCGCGTTGTGACAGTCCAACACAATACTCCACCAGACCTTATGGCAGTTTTACTACGGCATACGTGTGCGAGCGTTTCGCCCGGCCAAATGCCCATTGAGTATCTCTGCCACTTCTTTTGCGGACAGACCATAAACAAGAATCTGCTTTTTTTGCGATGTCTTTCCGGAAACAAGTGCCACTTGAGAAGCCTTGACGCCCAGGAAATCGGCCAAGACTTCGAGGACCGCCCGATTGGCCTTGCCCTTTTCGGGTTGTTGGGTCACGCACACCTTAACCTGGCCAGTTTCCTCCAAGTGGACCTCATTCTTTTTGGCACCCGGCTGGGCCTTGATAGAAAGGATAACACCATCGGGGTGCTCCGAAATCGGCCATTCTTGCAGACCTTCTCCCTGGGGTGATCTCGATTTATTTTCCGGCATACTGGTTCTTCTCGAGAGATGAATCACAAAGGCAAACTAAGCCCCTCATACAGAGCTGATCCCACGCGAACAATTGTGGCCCCCTCCTCGATGGCAATCTCAAAATCGCCACTCATTCCCATGGAGAGCTCCTTGAGTGTCACTTCCTCACCCATGAGCTCTTGCAACTGATCCCGCAGTTCCCGCAGCGCCCGAAAGTCACGTCTGGCCCCCTCCAAGTCCCCCTCTTGGCCGGCCATTGCCATGAGGCCGCAAATCGTAACGTGGCGATATTGGGGACATTGTGCGATGACGCTGGGCATCTCCTCCGGCCGAAATCCGTGCTTCGTCGGGTGGCCCGAGACGTTGACCTCTAACAGTAGCTTTGGCCGGACACCCAATTCCCCTGCGATCCGATCAACGGCCTCCAACAATCCCAGCGAATCGATCGAATGGATCCATGCGGCGATGGGGAGTGTTTTGCGGACCTTATTCTTTTGAAGCGGCCCGATCAAATGCCATTCAATATCGTATTCTCTGAGCTCACTCGCTCGCTGCCACAACTGCTGGGGACGACTTTCTCCCAGGATTCGTTGGCCGAGACGCAGCAGGCCCTGGATAATTGACAGATCGACGTATTTGGTGACCGCCACCATGGTGATCTCTTGCGGAGAACGGCCACACCGTGTCGCAGCGACAGCTATCCGATGTCGCACAGCATTAAGATTTCTTTCAAGAATATCTTCGATACTCTCTGACATCTCGCAGTCCGCAATCACAAACCGGTTAATGCAGTAAAGATCGGAAAATGCCGCGCGGTTCTCCGTGCCTTTGCCCATTCTCGTATCAGCCTGCACCTCTTAAGGTTGCGCCCCGAGACACTCTTGGCCATGCCAACGACGCATGAGAAAAAACCGTGCACGAGTCAACTCGATTGACTAACCGATTGATCACAGCCTCGCCCGAGGTAGTCTCCAGCGACAATCGCTCCCGCCACCCGCTAAGTGACTCATCCGCGAGGGATTGGGCTGTCCAGAGACACACCCGGGCATAGCGTCGTACCCGGGCAAGAAGCCAAAAGGGCACAGCCAAATCACCATGGGTCTGGAGAAAATCACTCCAACTCCAAATGCCAGAGACCTCGGCCAAGCTGTTCTCGTCGATCAACCGCGGAATCGTACCTTGGTCCCAATCGGTCACAAGAATAATTTGCCCACCGCGGCGCACAAGCCGGGCGGCTGTCCAAGCGGCCTGAGCCAGGTTTTCCCAGGGTGTGTGTGAGGGATTATGATCCACACCCGCAATGACCAACTCCGCCTTGCCATCAACTGTGGGACACCACCATCTTCTGTATTCCTCACGGGCGGTCCGTCTTGCTGCCTCCGTTGCTCCCGCCACAATTCTCAAGACACTTCCGCACGGTCCAGGGATGACCTCGACAGCAAACTGTGTTCCCAAAAGCCAATTGGCCTCTCGGCCAGATCGATCCCGATGCTCAGGCAATGGCCCCTTGCCTCGTCGTGCCTTTTGCACAACATCTCGCCAGTGGGCAAGCTGGCTCATGCGGTCCGAAAACGCTGGAAAGACGGCCCCCGAAGTGCCGTAAGCACTCCAGGCCTTCCCTGGTGGAGTACAACCAACCGGGATCACCACATCGGCATCAATCAACGCACGATTCAGCCGGAGTGGCCGTCCGTTGCGAAATCTGGCAAGCAAGGTAAGTTCTTCCTGCCGGTCGGCACGATGAGTCCGCACCTCTAAGGCTTGTGCTTCCTCCGCTGACAAAAACGGCCGGGGGTCGCCCCATCCCGCCGTTTCGTCGGACTCAGTTCGCAAAACCGTGAGTTGTCCCTCCGTTGACAAATGGGGAAGCAAGTATCTAGTAACCGCCGCCAAAATTTCCGCCCCACGCGGTGTTCCGCGGCGAAGCGCCAGCACCACCCGATCACCCGGTGTTACGCATCGTGCCAATGCGGGCAACTCTAAAGGATGGTCCAAGGCTTCCCGGACGGCCGCGTTCACATCCTCAATGGGTGCAACATCAGATCCCGGAAAGCCGACCACGTTTACCAGCGAGGTGCTTTTAATTTCAAGCACCCCGTATGTGCCGTAGGAAATACGGATATCCATAGGTTCGTCCAGAATATGCGGGATTCGATCGTTACGTTCTCTATTTTCCCTCATCCGCACTGTTATTCCCAGTTGGGTGTCACACACGGGAAGGATTTGCTAAGATGGGCGTAGGCGCGCTTGCTCGGGTCGCGCGATGTTATTTCCAGTGCGGCCTGGTAACGGCGATCGTTGATCGCGTTCTTCCCTGGGCAAGGCGGGAAACGACCTGAGCAAGTACAAGGTGGCGTCGAGACCAAGGATTGGCAAACGGAGTTATCTATGAGGCAAAATGAACGAATTCCCTCGTTTGTTGTGTTTTTATGCACAGTTTGTGCCTCTGATCCCTTTCGGCTGCTCTCGATATTTCGCAGCGTCTCCACGCGGTCCGTTTTTCATCTCGTTTTTATTGCTTTCTTGTTGACTCTCTGCGGATGTCCGGCGAAAAGTAGAGAGTCAGCTGGACCCTCGCAGGCGGCGGACCAAAAGGAGCCTTTAGGTACAGTTAAGGCGGGTGACTCGCCAACGACGGAGAAAGGACAGCCTGTCCAGCAAGCCACTGGGGACCAAGCCGTCTCTCAATCCACTGGTGGTGTCGGTACTCCGCAAGCCGCTCCTCCTCTTAGTACAGAGACGGCCGAGGAAATCCTCCAAAAGATGGTGGAGGCCTACGGCAAGGCCCGGAGCTACGGAGATCAGGGACGCATCGTGATGCGAGGCGTCTATAACGGTCAGCCATTTGAGAACCGCACCAACTACCTAACGGCGTTTGAACGGCCCAACAAACTTCGGTTGATCGCGGGCGAAGGAGTATTGATCTGCGATGGGAAAGACCTTTGGGGATTCGTCAACTTCTTACCTGGTCAGGTTCTCAAAACCAATGCACCCGATAAGTTCACCCTAAAAACCCTGTTTACGGATACCGTTCTCGCGAACGCCCTCATGCAAGGGCCCGGCCAAGTGTATTCGTTAGTGCCCCCGCCGCTGGTGCTGTTGCTAGCCGACGATCCACTCAAGACGTTCTTGTATCGGGCTAAGCCTCCCGAAGTCATCCCGCCTGGCACCCTTGGCAATTCTACGTGCGATCGGATTCGCCTGGCGCGGTTGGACGGGGATATCATCCTTTGGATCGACAGGAGCACCCGGCTCCTAGTGAGAGTCGATTTTCCCACCGAAAGCATCCGACGGTCCTTGGACGGGGGACAATTGCAGAATCTTGCGATTTATGCGGAGTTTCCAAATGCCGTCCTTGATGCAGATATCGACCCGGCGGCCTTTCAATTTCAGGCACCTCCGCAGTCGCGGATCACTGAGGAACTGCACCCCCACGGCTATGATTTCTTAGGGACGCGCCCAAAGGATTTCCAGTTTGTGGACGTCGATGGCAACCCTGTCACGTTGCAGAGCTTGGCCAACAAACCAGTGATCCTTGAGTTTTGGTCGAAGAACCACCCATACTCGCAGATTGTCTTGAGGATGATTCAGGCGGTTTATGAGCAATTCAAAGAGCGCGCAGCATTTTATGCTGTCAGTATTGACCCTCCGATCGATACTTTGGACAGTCGCGCGGTCTCCAATCAGGAGTTGTTAAATCTCCTCCAATCATGGAGTGTCTCCATCCCTCTGCTCCGCGATCCGCAAAACGACGCGGAAAAGTGTTTCGATGTGTACATCCGGCGGGAGGCCGCTACGATCCCCTGCCTGGTGATTCTTAATGCGGAGGGTGTCATTCAGGCATATCATCTCGGTTCAGCCCCAGATTTAGTCGATCGTTTGGGAGCGACGCTTGAGAAGCTCCTCAGCGGCGTCAACCTTGCCGAAGAAGAAAAATCCGGCTTCCAGAAGATGAGGGAGGAGCTCGCACGGCTGGTGGCTGAGTCTGAGAAGCACGGATTGTTTACATTTCCCGTGGAAGAGATCACTGCCGCGGGAACAGCCCAAGCAGCCGAAGCGACCCAACCGCAGCATCTGCGGTTAACACCGTTATTCCAATGCACTGCGGTGAAATCGCCGGGAAACGTGATGATTGTGGAGACGTCCGATCAAGAGAGCGCGATTTACGTCGTGGAAGACGGCCAAATGGCCACAGAATTGACTTGGGAAGGCCAGGTCAAGGTGCAGCACCCCTTGAACCCCATTCCACCCGACAAAATCAATTTTCTGAGGACCGGCGTGGATGGCCAGGGTAATCGATTTTTTGTAGCGTGGTCACTGGGATCCCAACGAGTCTACTTCTTCGACAAGAATTTCGCTGCCTTCAGCCGCTACCCGGCCGATGATAGTCCCCCGCACGATGGGGTAGCCGATGTTCACTTGGTTGATCTTCAGGGCGACGGGACGATCGAAGCGGTGGCCGGTTTTCTCGGCTTGGTGGGCGTCCACGCCTTTACCCTCGATGGAAAGAGGATTTGGTCCAATAGGACAGCCTCGGCGGCGTTCCGTGTAGGAATCATGGAGCCGAACCCGGCGAAACAACGCAACATCTTAGCCACCAATACGACCCGCGGCAGCGCCGTGGAAATTGCCCACGATGGTCAGCGTCTGCGGGAAATCATCGTCCCGGGGCGAACCATTGCCTGGCTCGTCTGCGCCGATTTGGACGGCGATGGTCGATCTGAATTGTGCGGCCTCGATCCAAAGGATTTTGGCCAAGTTGAGGCGTTCGCCTTTAACGAGGAAGGGGAAGAATTATGGAGTTACAAACTCCCCAAAGGTATGACCGAATACCCCGTCGAGCAAATCACCCATGGACGCCTCCTGCCAAATCAGGATACCCAACAATGGGTCTTTGTTGGTGCCGATGGTTCACTTCACATTGTGGACATCAACGGACAATTGGTCGATCAATTTAACGTGGGTGAACTCATCACGGGCGTGGCGGTCGCGCGATTCTCAGGGAAGCCGGCCCTCATCGTAGCAACGCCCCAAAGAGTCCTCGCATGGTCAGTCGAGGCAAACGAAACAAAAGCTACCCAGTGATCCGAGGAAGGCGATACTCGAATGTGCTAAAGCTCGGACACGTGTTGTCACGAGGTTGCGGCAATCGCCATTTTGTGACCAGGTGCGATTTGTTTCACGAAAACTGCGCCTTAAGGTGAGACGTTCGCACCATCGTTCCGGCGCACGTTGCCCGATTCACTTCGAATTGTCGCTAGGCATTGCCGAACTTTTTCTTCAACCATGCGGATAAAGGCTTCTTCATCTAAGTTTTCGTAGTCTTGGGGACCAATTGCCCGGCCAAAGTGAACCCGTATGCGACCAGGGCGAGGAAACTTCCGCGACCTTGGCCACGATTGATAGGCCCCCTCAATCGCCAGTGGCACGATTATGGCCTGAGATCGAACCGCCAGGACGCGAAATCCTTTCCGAAAGGGATGGATTTCCCCGTCGGGAGAACGCGTCCCCTCCGGAAAAATTAACACGGCGTCCCCACACCGAAGCCTCCGCAGGGCCTCTTTCAAGCCGCTCAGGGGATTCTCCAGATCGAGGGGGATGGCACCGTAAGAGGTAATCAGCCGCGAAAAGAACTTGTTGGTGAAGAGCGTCTTACGGGCAAGATAACTCACCGTCCGCGGAACACCCGCTCCAATCAGCGGTGGGTCGAGGTGACTCTGATGATTGGAGACCAGCAGCACGGGTCCAGTGCGGGGAATATTCTCGACACCTGAATAACGAATCCTGAAAAACACCCGAGCCACCAGCCTGACCCAAACCCGGCTGAATTCGTACCACCACACGTTAACAAATGGTGGACCAGAAAGATCCTTATCTCGAGGTTTTATCGATACAGCCTTGACTTCGGACACAACTGTTATCACCCTCCAGGTGTCATCACTCACGAGCACTGCTTTTTAGGCAGCAGTAACCAGCCTCTTGTGTATGTACGGTTTTTTGTCGAGTGTAAACCCAACAAGATACCGGCGAAAGGGTCCGTTTGAGACAACAGGAGCAAGCCCTGCCCTCTATCCGAGTGCGCATGTGCGAACTCTCGCGGACATGCGGCACTTGGTCACCCTCCTTGAAAAAATAAGGAGGGCCCCGAACACCCTGCGAATGCAAGAATATATATTCTGGGCTATTTAGGTAAGGAATGCGATGTGTACCGGTCCTGTTCCTGG
>JAKPII010000513.1 GCA_029549885.1 Planctomycetota bacterium | reverse complement strand
TCTTTGAGAAGGTCAACGGCCAGGCCAGCTCGGCTTGATGGTTTTCAGTAACCTCCCCTGAGCGGGAACGCCACCTGAAACATTTTCGGCGTTCTCTCCCTCGCAAGTGATAACTTTGGTATCAGGGACCGCGAAAAATGTTGCGGCGTGAAGGGCCGTACGGTCAATTGAGGCGCAACCCGGCATTAGGAGCCTATCCCAAAAAAAGTCCCCCCCTCTCCCTCCGGGAGAGGGTTTGGGTGAGGGCAAGCGATCGTCGGAGTCGATCGAGAAAACGGGCAGCGATTCGAGCCACCCTAACGCCCGACCCTTCCCACGCCGAACGGGTGAGGGGAGATTATGGGATAGGCTCTAAATTTGGAGGGGCCATGGTGCTCAATTGGGAAAAGCGTGCGCTGTCGCGTCCCATATCAGACCCGGTGGGCACCCATCATGGGATACAGTCACGACGCCGTGTAGCCTTCTAATACCCTTAAGGGACAGGCGGGAGTTTTGCAACGTCCAAAGAGGAAAGCCACTCCAGCAGGACCCACCCGACTTTCGCCAGACTCAATGGTGAGCACTTGTCGGGGGTATCTTCCTGCGTATGCCAGTAGGGATAGTCAAAATCAATAATCACAATGGCGGGAATGCCAGCAGTATTGTGCAATGCCAGGTGATCGTCGCGGATTTCGTATTTCTTTTGGGGAACGAACTCTGTCACGCCGAGCCGTTTGGCTGTCGCCCAAATCCCCTCAAGAATCCACCGAGAGTCTTTCCACCACGCGCTATTTCGCTCCTGGTAGATTTGTAGGTCAGCATCCCCGACCATATCGATTAGGACCGCTGCCCGGTAACGCCATTTCCGTTGCTGACGCGACTCTACGTACGATCGGGCAAAAAACTCAGATCCCTGAAAATACGGGTCCCATTCCGAAAAAATAAACTCCTCTGCATCGAAAAAGACGATGTCAACGCCCAGTTTCTCGGGCACTTTATCCATGTAATGGGCTAGTTCCATCAAGACGGCAACACCGCTGCCCCCGTCGTTGGCGCCAACGAACCGACCCTTGGGGTTAAATCTGTCACGGAGGGGATAAGGTAACGTGTCGTAGTGGGCGCACAGAAGGATCCGCTCGGTGCGATCGGGAAAAAAACGGGCAATAAAATTGGCCATGGGCACGGGGGCTCGGTTACGAGGGTCAATGCCCGTAAAATGTTGCAGCGTAACTTCCGCCCCCAGCTTCCGAAAGTGGGCCGTCAACATTTCCTGTTGGGCCTTCATCCCCGGGGAGCCGCTCGGACGCGGCCCAATCTCGCAAATCGTTTGCAGATAACTGTAAGCCCTACGGCCGTTAAAAGGGATTTCATCTAACACCAGCCGAGAGCGCCCTCCACGGAATGGAAATCCCTGCCACGCAACGAATCCTGCGCAACCTACCAGGATAAGACTTGCCAGAAAGAAGCCAAGCTGCCGCACAGCGGCGATCTTTTTGGTCGTTGTATTGGAATCACCGGCGTCTGACCCAGCAAGTTTCCTCCGAGGATCGCTGGGATACTGACTAATAGGAAGACCTTGTTTCGGAGCTTCCGCGGAAGGGCCGATCTTTCTACGACTGTGCCTAGACATTACGGGCCCGATCTTGGCTATGAACGTCTCAGCCCGGCTGATGAACGCCCGCCATGCCGTCCGCTTGCGCCCAAACCGTGAGAATAAGCGGTCCGTTCACTCGCCGACAAACGGCAGGAGGGCCATGATGCGAGCGCGTTTGATCGCCTTTGTGATTGCGTGCTGACTTACGGCGGAGCAACCCGTTTTGCGACGACCCACAATCTTGCCCTGGCGGTTTGTCAACTTTTTCAGAAGTTCCACGTCTTTGTAATCAACATACAGAGGACGCGGATACTGGCCATCAACCATCAAAGGGTCACGTTTCCGCCGCTTGGTCCGAATTCGCTTTTTTGCCATTTGTTTTCAGAGATCCTCTGATTTTCCAAAGCCAATCATCGACAATACCCAACCGCGGCACCGCGATATATCGCCTGGTGCCCTCATAAAGATCAGGTTACCAAAATTCCCGCCAGAGACAAGAGAGCCCCACCGCCCCACCTCTGTAGGAGGGCGAATCAGCGGCGGAAGAGCCATTCTGCCAATCACAATACGTCCCGCCTGCCCTCTTTTTCTTTGGCCCCTCCATTTTGTGGCCTGATGGCCGCCGAATAGGTTGGAACCGCTCGTTGTTGGAGTCAGGCCGATTTAATCTGGTGCGACCCTCGGCACAGCGGTGGCCCCACCTCATCACCGCGAAAACTCGAACGTATTGGCCAGTTTACTCCAGATCGGAGAGTTCGATCTTTTCCTCTTCGGCCAGTTTTCGCAGCTTATCGATCGCGCGGGCCTCAAGCTGCCGGACGCGCTCCTTGGTCACCCCCAGCTCGGCACCGACCTCCTTGAGGGTGAGCGGTTCCTGTTCCCGATCCAGACCAAAGCGGCGAATGATGATCTGCCGCTCCCGTTCATCGAGCCGGTGCAAGATGTTCTGGAGCTGGATCTCTCGCTGGAGCTGAGATGTCTCCTGTTCTATTTGATCAGACCTGTCATCCTGCGTCAAAGTGAACAGCTCGTTCTGACTGGTTCGGAAGCGATCCCGGTAACGGTGTTCATCCGGTATTGTTCGGGCAAAATTCTTCATGATTGCCCAACTTGCGTACGTGCTAAACTTATTTCCGCGAGAATAATCAAACTTTTCCACGGCCCGAATCAGGGACATGTTGCCATCGCTCACCAACTCAAAGAAATTCTCGGCGGGACCAACGTGCCGCTTGGCGATGGACACAACCAATCGCAGATTAGCGGAGATAATCTCGTTCTTTGTCTTGACAGATTCTTCGTAAAGCCGCTCGATCTCGTCCATGAGGGCGCGATTGGGGCGCTTCCGGGCGTCGATTTCGGCTCGGAGTTGTTCCCGAAGCTTGCTTGCCTTGAACTTGAGGTAATTCATTTTGCGGAAGAGGTGTACCTCTTGCTCTTGCGTCAAGAGAGGGACTTCATAAAGACTCGCGAGATAGGGCGGTAATCCTGGAGGTAGTTTGGCCGCCCTAGTCGGATGAGGCGAAGGTGGAGGCGGTCCCAAAATCTGTTTTTCTTCCTCCGGTGTTACCTTTTCGAATGTCTCGTTGGGGATGTAATCTAGCGGTAAATCCATGATGCGCTTGGCCCGCATCTCGTCGATGACGCGCATCACCCGCGCCCGGGTCAAACAGTAGCGTTTGGCGATGACATCGACGGACTCCCCTGCGCGATAGTCCCGATAGACGCGCTCCTTGGTCTCTTCGCTCATCGGGCCGCGCGCATCTGGAAAGATGGCCATGTCCGGATTGGCCTGGTCATATTGTTGCAACACGTAACGGATTGTCTCCATACTTCTCCCCGTCCTTGCGGCTAGACGTTTGACGACTTCGGAGCGACAGGCCCCGGCTTGGGCCAGTCGCCTTGCCCGTTCAATAATGGCCTGCCTTTCCTCCGGCGAGACCTGACTAAACTGTGATGCACGATTGATTCTTGTGTGCTCCTGCGACGCGAATCGCTTAACGGTGCTTTCCAGAAAACCCACCCGTACACGACCGTCAATCAGGAACCGACGACTCACCAAGCCGGCACGGCGCCACCTTGTGATAGTCTTTGTTGAGACGTTGAAATCTTTGGCAAGTTCCTGAAGCGTGTAAATCTTTTCTGAAACGTCTTCCGGGCGAAGAGGAACGGTCTCTGCAACGTCCTCAATGAACAGGATCAAATCATGCCGAAGGTCTTCGCCCAGGAATTGCTCCCCTGCGTTGTCTGGTCGAAACCGCGTAATCTTGTAGCAAATCCACCCGTAAGAGTACCACTTGTCCGGCTTGATTTCGCTCAGGAGTGCCTCCGCCCGATTCGTTTGCTCAATCTTCTTGGCAGAGGGCGTGAACCGAACAACTTGGTAGCACAGCTCTCTGATGGCCGGGATTCGGTACTCAGCGCTGACTTTCAGTGTCTCAGTCATCGGTGTCATCCGATCGCCTTACCCGCAAAGTGTTTTCCCCTTCCTGGTATTCGCCCCAACCTCCCCGTAATAGGACGTCAATTACCATGAAATGGTTCGAGGCGTTTACGCAATTATGTCAGATAGATTTGATACAATAGAGTTTACACGGCCCACGCATATCGTCAAAGACCTTCTGTGCCAAAAACGATCGCACTTTTGTGCCCAGGATGGGCCAGTCCAGAGCGTCCCCCCCAACCGCACTATGGCAATATACAGAAAGCCGAACAGGGTAATCTCCTAGAAACCTATCCCGCCGGCGGCCGAGACTAAACCAACACCTAATCGTCCCCCTCCAGCTTCGAACTCATCAGCTCTGCAAATTGTGTTCCTTAGCGATAAATGACACCGAATATTCACTTTGGCAATCAACTAAAATCTGCCGCCAATGTAAATATGTACAATCTGTGTCTAAGATCAGGAGCTCGTTTCGTTTTATCCTGCAAATCCGGCACAGCATGCTTCAAAATGCGGCACAGGACGAAGCTTGCAATGGCATTTGGCCCGTTCGGCAGTAGCTCCCCAAGCCCTATTGACACGCGAACAGCCTCCTGGTTACAGTGCCCGCCCGTAGTTTTCTGGGGTGGAGTGAACCTCGGCAACGATATTCGCTGCTTAAGTTATCCAAGTATCGTAAACTCGCTATGCTCTCGATG
>JAKPII010000268.1 GCA_029549885.1 Planctomycetota bacterium | reverse complement strand
TACTCACGGCGTTCTTGAGGGATCTCGGTCGATTTTCTGCATTTAGCATAGTTTTTTGAAGCATTCCTTTCAATGATACGTTACCGAAGGCCCGGGTGGTTGAACATGTTGCGCATTTTAAGCCCAATGGTCCTCTGGATTGTGGACATCTGCGCAGTAGAAGGTACAACATTATTTGCCACGGCGTTGTCGGTTGCGGTGACCCTCCGGTTTGTGAATTAACGTAAGGAGAATCGACCATGGCCTACCTGTCGAGTCGTCGGAGCTTCCTAAAGCGTGTGTCGGCTGCCGCCACTTGCCTAATCTTGCCGTCGTCCAGGATAGCTTTTTCCTACGAAGCCAACGAAAAGGTTCACTACGCAGCCATTGGACTCGGGAAAAGGGGAAGTTACCTGGCGCCGACATTTGCCAGGATTGGAGGTGAATTGGTCGTGCTTTGCGACGCAGATCAGGAAAGAATCGGGCCCTTTGCGCAGAAGTTCCCAAAGGGATCAGTTTATCGAGATTTCCGCCGCATGTTCGATGAGTGTGAGAAGAGCATTGATGCTGTGGTGATCGCCACGCCAGACCACACACATGCCGTTATTTCGGCGGCGGCGATCCGCCGGGGAAAGCACGTCTATTGCGAAAAGCCGATTGCCCACGATGTCCGCGAGGCACGTGTCCTCAGAGAATTGGCCGCACAGAAAAAGGTTGCCACGCAGATGGGCAATCAGGGAATGGCGACGGACTCATTCCGCAGGACCTTGGAACAACTTGAGGATGGGGTGATTGGGCACATTCGAGAGGCGCATGTTTGGTTTGTTTTCGGTGGTAGCGGCCCGAGGCAACCTCCCCAGGACACGCCGCCCGTTCCCTCGGGCTTGGACTGGGATGCCTGGCTTGGACCGGCTGCCGAAAGGCCATACCATCCCCAGTACGTTTCAGGCTGGGGAGGGTGGTGGGACTTTGGCACGGGCTGTTTGGGCGGTGGGGGTTCGCATTCGCTTCATCTGACCTTCAAAGCCTTGGGCCTACGTCAACTTTGGAATCCGCCCCATAATTCCGAAAAGCGAATTCGCGTGGAAAGCGAAATTCCGGAAAAGGCACCACACGGTTTTCCTAGGTGGCAATTTGTCCGGTTTTACATCCCGGCAAGGGGTGACCAACCCCCGGCGACAATCTATTGGTACAACGCCGACGAAGCTGAGTTACATCGTCGAGGAGTCTGGAAAAAATTGGAAGATATTGCGGGCCGCGATCTCGAATGGAAGGACAATAGCTGGACGCCACGTTCGGGGACCTTGATCGTGGGAGAAAAGGGCGTCGTGCATACCAATGCTCATAATTCCGTCTGTCAAATCCTGCCGGCGGACAAATTCCCCCAGCAGGCGGGCAGACCGAAGCGTTATCCCCATGTGGCGGGCCACGAATACGAGTGGCTTAATGCCTGCCGAGGACAAGGGAGCTGCTTGTCCCAGTTCGATCACTCGGGGCCAGTCATCGAATTGTTGCTGGTGGCGAACGTGGCCGGTCGCTTTGACGAACCGATTGAGTTTGACCCCGTGGAATGTCGCATTATCGGCAATGCCGAGGCGGACGCCTTACTCCGTCCCCCGTATCGAACTGGCTGGTCGCTGTAGGTGATTTTGGATAAAGTTTTGCCGAATCCAACGCGCTGCTTCGGCCGACGGTGGTGCCGGCTTTCATTTGGCACGTTGCCCAGATAACGACGTTGTGGCCGAGCATTTTGGAGAAAGTTAGAATACGTAAGGCCTCAGCGTCTGACCGAGGGGCCCGTGAAGCGAGTGCAGCTTTGCACAGGAAACACGGGCTTTTGTACCCTTTGTGGTCGAAACCTACGTCGTTGATCGGGCGTTTTCTGCCGGAGGAGATCGACATGAATATGAGGATGTGGCCTTGGGTGATGGTTCTCACCGCCGGTTGCCTTGTACTGGGTTTTCATCGTTGTTTGGCTGCGGAGTCAACAGGGGCGGTGAGCCCCAATGAACAGGCAATACAAGAAGTTGAGGCGGGCCAGCGCGATACGGCTAATGCAGCCTGGTGGGGCTTCTATCCCGAAGATTCTACCCAATGTCTTCAGGCAGCCCTGCGATGCAAGGCAAAAAGAGTGATTATTCCCAAGATGGCCAGCCCTTGGGTGGTCGATAAACTCGAGCTTATCGGTAACAAGGAGATCATCTTTGAGCCGGGTGTTGAGGTCGTTGCCAAACGAGGGGCCTTCCGCGGCAAAGGTGATTGCTTGTTGACAGCAGTCAATCAAGAAAACCTCACGCTGGTAGGAAATGGGGCCACGCTGCGAATGTGGCGGGATGATTACGCCCAACCGCCCTACGAAAAAGCGGAGTGGCGGCACTGCTTGAGCCTCAGGGGATGTCGGAATGTGATTATCGACGGTCTCAAATTGTGTGAGAGCGGCGGTGACGGCATCTATCTCGGCGCGGGGAAGAATGGCGAACCCAACGAGAAGATCGTTATCCGAAATGTCGTTTGCGATAGGAACTATCGCCAAGGGATTAGCGTCATTACGGCCCGGGATTTGCTCATCGAAAACGTCGTTCTCAGCAATACCGCCGGGACACCACCGGAGGCAGGTATTGATTTCGAACCAAATCGCGCCACGGAAGTCCTCATCAACTGTGTGATGAGAAACTGCTTGATTGAAAACAACCGGGGGTATGCCATTCATTTGTATGCAGGCGCAATGAATACCGAATCGCAGCCTATTTCGATCCGGCTGGAAAATTGCCGCACAAAGGGCACGAACGCTGGGTCGTTGAGCATTGTCACTCGCAATAGGGCGGGCGAAGCAGTTCGTGGTTTTTTCGAAGTCAGCACTTGTCATTTTGAAGATTCCGAGAATGCGGGCGTCATAATTCGCTCTAAACCGGCCGACGGCTTTCAGGTCCGCCTCCAGAATTGTGAAATCGTGCAGTTAACAGAAAACCCAAAATGGCCGGCGCCGGTCACTTTTGTTTCTCGCCCGGGGGATGAGAACGATGTCGGGGGAGTTGTGCTAGACAACCTCGTGGTTCGTGAGAACACTGACCGTCCGCTGATCCATTTCAACAAAGGTGGTGGAGTCTGCCTAAAGAATGTCGTTGGAACGGCCACCATTTACCGCGGAGCAGACAGAAAGACCGTGAGCGTCGACGAGGATCTTATCTTGCAATGGTATCCCTGTAGTCCGATTCGTCAGTTGCCCATCGTGGCGACGGACCGACTCGCGGTCTGGCCAACGCCCTCCACGCAAGAGTCGCTGCTGGATGTACCCAGGCATAGGCTTCGGCAGATTGGGAATTACGTGTTTTATGCCAAAAAAGGGGACCATGTGACCTTTGAAATGGCCTATGACCAAGTTGGCAAGAATCCTGGGGGACGGCTTCCGGTGCGGGTTTTTGGCCCGGCCGGTAATACAGTGCATACGTCAGAGCTCCGCTTTCAGGAGCAGACAAGGCTGGAGTTTACCATACCGGAAATGGGTGTTTATCGGGTGCGGGCGGAACCAGGGCCTAATGCCGTCCGATTGGTGCGAACCAGCCATCCTGTGGCCATCCTTGGAGAAAGGGGGATTATCCATTTGATCGGCACCACAGGCCGGTTTTATCTCCTTGTGCCGCCGGGCAAGTCATTAGGGCTTGAAGTGAGCGGAGATCCGCCGGGGGAATGTGTGGCCGCCTGCCTGTTCGAAGGGACCTCGCAACCCTTGTGGAAAATCAGCGGATGCGAAGATGCCAAAGCGTGCCTGGTGGATCCAGCCACTGAGGATCGTGTTCTCTGTTTGGAACTTGCCCGACCGTCGCAGGGTGTGCTTGAAGATGAATACATCGTGATTCGGGGTGTCCCGGCCGTCTTAAGTTGCTGGCCCGACGTGCTTTTTGTCGATTCGGGTGAAGGACGTGAGTAACGAAAAAAGAGGGAAGGGAGCCTATCATGAACCCGCAAAGGCAAGTCAGCGTGGGAGTAAACTCAGGTGCCCGGCTACAATTGGACCTCCTTAAGACAAAGGCGTCGATGGTCGTAGCAGTTGTCCTCGGAGCTACTCTGTGGTGGTTCCTGTCAGGTTCAGCAAAGGCTGCCCAGCCCGTAGGAAATCAGCCTACGTACTCGAGTCCGTCACCTTTGGCGGTCATTGACAGGGGCGGAAACGGCGCGAACCAGTCGGCGATCGCCAGTATTCATCACGTAGCTACGGCAACGCGCGACGCATCGAAGTCACGTCATCCCAATATCATCCTTATTCTCGCGGATGACCTCGGATACGGTGAGTTAGGTTGTTACGGACAGCAGAAGATCAAAACCCCTAATCTCGATCGTATGGCTGCGGAGGGAATGCGGTTTACCCAGTTTTACGCCGGTGCACCGGTTTGTGCGCCTTCGCGTTGTGTGCTCATGACAGGCAAACATCTTGGACATGCTGCGATTCGTGATAATTCGGAAGTCCAGCCCGAGGGGCAATGGCCGTTGCCCGCCGAGGAGATCACCATTGCGGAAATCCTAAAAGGTTGTGGCTATGCGACGGCTGCCATTGGCAAGTGGGGACTTGGACCTCCCGGCTCAAGCGGTGATCCCAACGCACAGGGATTTGACCTTTTCTTTGGCTACAATTGCCAGCGTCACGCACACAATCATTATCCGACGTGGCTTTATCGAAATCGGGAGAAGGTTGCCCTTCGCAATCCGGAATTTCCCGCGCACCAGCGTTTTCCGGAAGATGCTGATCCGAACGATCCCAGCGCGTACGCACGATACATCGGTGAGGATTATGCCCCAGACCTCATGTTGGGAGAAGCAATTGCCTTCATTCGGGAAAACCGTGATCGACCCTTCTTTCTTTATTACGCGACCACGGTGCCACATTTGGCGTTACAGGTGCCTCGAGATTCGATCCAAGAATACCTTGGGCAGTTTCCCGAGACGCCGTATCTTGGTGATCGTGGCTACTTACCCTGTTTCGCCCCGCGAGCGACATACGCTGCCATGGTGTCACGACTTGACCGCGACGTAGGGAAAATCCTCGAGGAAATCAAGCAGTTGGGCCTGGATTCCCACACCTTGGTGATTTTTACCTCAGACAACGGTCCAACCCACGGCCGAGGTGGCGGGGTGGAAGACGGCGTGGGAGGCTCGGATTCGCTCTTTTTCCAAAGTGCTGGTCCATTAAATGGGCTCAAGGGCAGCGTGTTTGAAGGAGGGCTTCGCGTTCCCATGATTGCACGTTGGCTGGGAAAGATCCCACCGGGGACGGTCTCAGATCATGTCGCCGTTTTCTACGATTTCCTGCCAACATTTGCGGAGATTGTTTCGGCGGATGTTCCGGCGGGGATCGACGGTGTGAGCTTCCTTCCCACCCTATTAGGGCGGCCTGAGCAACAAAAGACACATGATTTCTTGGTCTGGGAGTTCTATGGCTATGGAGGGCAACAAGCCGTTCGCTTCGGTCCCTGGAAGGCCATCCGACGGGACTGCTACAAGTCGCTCGATGGGCCCTTAATGCTGTTCAACCTGGAGAATGATCCGGGAGAAACGCGGGATGTCTCATCGGAACATCCTGAACTTGTGCAGAAAGCTGAGTTGATCATCAAG
>JAKPII010000265.1 GCA_029549885.1 Planctomycetota bacterium | reverse complement strand
TTAAGTTCCTTGACCGCCCGAAACGGGAACAGACCTCTGAACCGGAAGAGCCGGGTTGGGGAGAACTGGAATTCGACGAAGTCCCTTTCTGAGGGGGTAAGACATGACGTTATGCCGGAATTGAATGGCAAGGTGTGGGATCGAATGCCGGAGGTGGAATGATCATGTGGTACTATATTTGCTTGGTGTTTGGTGCCGTCATCGGCTGGGTCCTATGTGCGATATGCACCGTGGCCAAATGCGATGACTGCCGGGCGGGGAGGTTGGACAATGGCAGAAACTAACCCATACACCAACCACGGAAAACCCTGGACAAGTGACGATGACAAATTGTTGATAGAGTTGACAAAAGGCGGCATGGACGCAGGAAACATAGCTGTCCAATTAGGAAGAACTACAGACTCTGTTTATCGCCGTCGCCAGGTTCTTGGGGTAGCAAAGAAATCCAAAGTGAAGCGTATGGCGTGGAAGGAGGAAGATTTGGCGTTGCTCAAGACGCTGGCAGAGGAAGGGCTTACAGCAAACGAAATTGCCGGTCGACTCAATCGAACCACGGCGGCGGTCCACATTAAAGCTCGGACACTTGGCGTCCGTTTTGCCCAGTCCCCTGTCCCGCCGAGTGTGAAAAGCGATCCTGTACTCTTGCGAAAGCACATATGGGAAAAACGAGTGGCGCATAGATTGGTCAAAACACCTTCAGGTTGTCTGGAATGGCAAGGGGCACTTGACGGCAAAGGTTACGGGCAAATCGTTGTGTTAGGCCAGAAAATGCAACTAAATCGCTTTGCTCTGGAGTTGAAGATTGGACGGGAGCTGATTGGAGAAGAATATGCGCTTCATAAGTGTGACAATCCGAGTTGCTGCAATCCTGACCATCTGTTCATTGGAAACCAGCTGGAGAACGTAAGAGATATGTGGCGCAAAAACAGGCAGGGAGGTCAGTTCGCTAAAGGCCACAAAATGAACCCGGAGTTTGTCCTCAGGGGTGAGCAAATCGGGATATCCAAACTAACGGAAGCCGATGTACGGAAAGCCCGCGAGATATACGCAAAAGGGAAAATGGGGCACAAGAGGTTGGCTAAAATGTTCGGTGTAACCCCTGGTACAATGAGAGCGGTCTTGAAAAAGAGGACGTGGAAGCATGTCGATTGATTTTGTGTCGATTCCGAGTGAGGAAGATGAGCAAAAAACTCTGGTTGAGTGGTTGATGTGGCATAGGATACGTTTCTGCCACGTACCAAACGGAGGCTACCGCACCAAAAGAGAAGGCGCGAAGTTCAAGAGGCTGGGAGTACAAAAAGGGATGGTTGATATACTTATTTTCGATCCTCCTCCAGCCTACCCCGACAACGTGGGCGTAGCCATAGAACTTAAAAGACGTAAAGGCGGCAGAGTGACCGCTGAGCAATCAGCTTGGCTTAATGACCTTAAAGACAGGGGGTGGGTCGTGGCAGTATGCCGGGGGGCTATGGAGGCTATTCGGTTCCTACAAGAGCTGGGGTTTGGGGGGGTGGAGTAGGTGCAGCAGTTGACCTTGTTTGCCCATTCCACCGAGAGCTTCGATTCTCGCATGCGTCACTTGGCGCGGGAATGGGCGGCTTCGGAGCGCATCGAGAGTGAGACCCAGCGTGCCGCCTATCGGCGA
>JAKPII010000236.1 GCA_029549885.1 Planctomycetota bacterium | reverse complement strand
GCCACCGACCTAACGGCAAGTTTTCCCTCCCACGTCGTTGCGACCTGGCTTGGCCACACCGAAGCCATTGCCGAGGCCCACTACTGGCAAACGACCGAAAGCCACTACGAAGCGGCCCGAAACTGGACGCCAATTACTGCTGCACATACTGCTGCAGTAGGTAGGTGTAATGCGTGGACACAACGTGACAGGGGCGAAAACACTATTTGCCCGAACCATAATCCTGACAATAAGTTGCAACTTAAGTCATTTACTGACAATCGCTTATGAGTTGATACTTCTTATCCGCCTCTGCCTGGGCCTTAGCGAGGATCTGGTCAATCGCGACGGGTTGCCCACCCAAGCGTTTGCTCTCATCTGCCGCCTCCATGAATGCGAACAGCTCGATCGTCTCCTCCTTAGCGACGGGCGGCACACCTGTCTTGAAGAATTTGCAGATTTCAATCACAAGAGGCTTGTACCCCTCGTAGGTACCTGCCGAACCACTCCGTTCACTGCCCTCGATCTCCGCACCGTAGCCGTTCCTGCCTTCAAAAACTCCAATTCGCCCATCTTTCCAAGTTCCCACAACTCGGTTTTCCGCCTCACGTATCACAGTCTGACACCCAGTTCCCATGATCGTGTAGAGGGTTTCCACGCCGTGGATGCCATACCAGAAGAGATCTGGATGGTGCGGCTCGATGTGCAACGGGCTCCAGGCCACGCAGCGTTTGACCGTTCCGAAGCCCGCTTCGCCTTTGCGAACTGCTTGGAAACCTGAGCTAAATCGTAAGGAGGAACTGGAAAACACAGGAACCTTGGCTTCCTCTGCCAGCCGGAAGATCAGCAATACGTCGCAAAGGGATGCCGCCATAGGTTTGTCGATGAAGATGGGCTTGCGGGCGGAGATGACTTTTCGCGCCTGCTCCAGGTGGGGACGACCATCAACACTTTCGATCAGGACCGCGTCTACATGCGGCAACATTTCTTCAATCGTGTCAAATATTTTGATGCCTTTGTCGCGAAGCTTGCTCGTGTACTCCTCAACACGATTCCAACTCGAGGGGTTATCAGGCATACCATTGGGGTAACCGGCCACAACTTCGAACTCTGCGAGCACGCCCTCGGCGTCCTTGGCGTTGATGATGTCCGTAAAAGCGATGACGTGCGAGGTATCAAGCCCAATAAGCCCTAATTTCCGAATCTGACCCTCCTCCGCACCTGAGGATCGGTTGAGCACGAAAGACGCAACCATTGCGCACGTGACCAATGCGCAAACATTTACGCACCGAGACATCGTTGTATCTCCTTTAAGCACAACAAACGGTGTTCATTCACACAGTGCGAAGTCTATGTTATTTCCCCGCGATAATCATGTCTAAGCGTTGACTAAACTCTTCCAGGGAAAGACCACTATCCTCGATGGTCATCCAGCCCGTGTAGCCGATCTTGTTCAATTCCGCCCGCACGGCCGGCCAATCAACGCTTCCATCCCGCGGGTGGACAAATTTGCCGCCACGACCATCGGGATTCAACAGGAAATCTTTCACATGCAACTTGACAATAGTCTTTCCCAGTGCGCGAATCCACTCCACGGGCGGAGCATACTTCACATGGTTACCGATGTCGAAATATGCCTGAACCATGGGGTGGTCAAACGACTTGACAAAGTGGGCAAAAATCGCGGGTTTCACCCACAGGTTGTTCCAAACATTTTCCAAGGCGATGATAACCTTGGTTTTCTCAGCGACAGGAATGAGCTTTTTCACTGCCTCCTTCGAGGTGTCAATTGCGTGGTTGTGGGCCTCGATGTAGGTACGATAGGGACTGTTGTCACCTTTGACAACGCGAAGGACGTGCCCCGTCTTCTCATCAAACTCGATGTCGAACTCCCAAGCCTCCGGCATCGGCATTCCGCCAATGCGACAAGGAACCAGAAGAAGGGCATCCGCCCCATAGGCGGCAGCGGTCTCCAAAGAGCGGGCCACGCTTTCGATATCGGAATTCACACTGTCCGTGTTGAAGTTGGCCCAGCCGTAGAGGACCGAATGAATCCTCATGCCAAGCGACTCGGCCAGTTTGCGGGCAGATTCGGCATCTTTCAGATCGGCATGTCGATCATTCGATTCGATCCCGTGAAACCCCGCCGCTTTTAACTGCTTGAGGGTTTCCTCGGTGGGCTTGCCAATCATGGCCTTTTTGATGGTTGCAGAAGTTTCCGCACCCCACGCTGGCACCCGCCAGGAAAGTCCGGCTACCAAGGCCGAAGACGTTTCAACAAAACGACGACGCGTCATTGTGGCGTTAAGGCTCATAGCTTTTCTCCCTTTTTGCAAACGCCAAAGGTTTTCTAAACCCGAATAGGCAAGACGGCTGCCCAGAATTTACGTTTCACAAGCCCTCAGCCAGTGTTCACATGTTCATTGTTCCGATTCATCATAAACGCGAATTTCACACACTCCCATGTCAGGTTGTGCCCGATGAATGACCAGCCGCACCTTTTGTGCGGTCACCCTCGGGAAGGTCAAAACCCGACGGCGTTCGGTGTTACCCCGAACCTCGACGATGCGCACCCATTGGTCGTTTCTCCAGACCTCTATATCGAAGTCATCAGCCCGCATGCTCGCTGACTGGAACGACACATGTACCGTATTGAACGAAACCGACTGCGGGAATTCCAGCGCAACCCATTGAGGCCAGGCGAGCTTAGGATCAGGCCGCCATGAATGTGGCCTACCCCTGATTGCCCGCGCGAAACCATCGATCACGTTCTCCGGAGCGAAATAGGCGATCGAGTCCTCGCCGGCGAGGGGCAACTGCGGTGTTTCGCCTGGGACAAGCTGGAAGGCATAGCAGTCTGGCATAGGTGTCCATGCGCCGGCCCCGCGATAAGCCCGAGATGTGCCCGCCGGACGTTGTGCAAAGAGACTCCACGAGACCCCGGAAGTCTTAGGTAGCCACAGGTAGTAATAACCCTTGGGAAGATCACGATTCACACCAAAGGAGACCCACTCCCTCTTCCCCGGCAAGACCTCTGCCTCGATCTGGGCAATCTCCTCGGCACCATTGAACTCGCCTAAGCCAGTTGCCACGCAGAGGTGTCCCGTAAGCCGAACACTGTCAGATCGCTCGGAGTTCAGATACACCTTGATCGCATCCAGTCGTCCGCCCTGCCAGGTGAACATCACCGCACGGTCGTGATCGAGTTTATGAACGGGCAAGAAGCTCGCCACCGAATAGACCTCGTTGGGAGCCACGCTGGAGGCGGAAACCTTTGCCGAGCGAGCCAAGTCACGCGGATCTTGGTTAGGAAGATCGATGATATAACATCCATCTTTCAAAAGTTGCTGCTGCAAATCGGTGATATAGCGTTCGTAAACGCCACGTGGGGTTGTATCGTGCATCTTGCAAAAACCGGCAGCCGTCCCCGTGGCCTGACCTTGAAGACCGCAGGTAATCATCACGCGGGTGGCCCCTAGCGCTGCATGCGTTACCGAAATGCACCGCCCGGCCATCATGAGGTTGTCAACATCCTTCGTATAAAGACTCCGAAATGGAATAGAAAACTTGACTTTATGGGAGAAGATCGCCGGTGGCCCCGGATCATAGAAACCTTTGGGGGGATGGATATCAATCCCCCACCCCCCATAAGCAACGCGGTCCGGGAAGAGCGTTTGATTGGCGATGTCGTGCTCCGTCATTATGTAATCGCCGATAAGACGTCGCGATTCCCGTTTTCCGACCACATAACTCACCCAGGTTAACTTGCAATTCTTAGCTTCCTCCTTCAGCTTGGGGCAGTGGTTTTTGGCATGATCCCACATACCCCAGATGATGCGGAGAAGCTCGTCGCGAATGACCTCCGCATCATGATATGTGTCCAATTCCCCACCGTATTCGATCACCCATTGCCACCCGCCAAACTGCAATTGGGGATGCCTTCCCGGATTGAAATCGGAGCAATCGTGGAACTTATGCGCCCAATCAGGGGCTTTGAATTCGACTGGCTGGGCCAGCTGTTCGGTCATGTAGCGAAGTGTTCCCCCCATCGTACCTTTATTGACCTCACCTTGTTCTGGCGCCCGCGACTCGTTGTACATTGAGCGCGGCTCTGGGCCGTGACGGTACTCCGCCCCCGCCCAAACACCGATCACCCCGTCTCCGGTGCAGTCGATGAAGGTTTTGGCCGGAAAACGATAGCGCTCGCCTGTGTTAACGTCTAGGGCGATCACCGCTTTGATCCGTTTGGGCGATTCCATTTCCACCCCGGTGGCATGAGTGTTCAAGAAAAGATCCAAGTGTGGTTGATTCCTCACTAGCCGGAGGAGACGCTCTGAATAGCCGAAGACATCTCCACGGACTTCCTCGATAATACCGCCCTCCCCGGGATCAAGCGGCTCGCGAGTAGTATCACCTTGGGGCTGAACCAGAATCTCCGTGCTGCTATTTCCTCCCAGCACGGGTCGATCTTGGATCAAGGCCGTTCGACATCCCATCCGGGCGGAGGCGACGGCGGCAAACGTGCCGGCAAGACCACCCCCCACGACCACCGTGTCATATGGTTCCAGCGTCTTGATTTCGCGGCTCACACCCCCAAACATCTCTCTCTGTCGTGCCAATTGTCCTAAATCACTCGCTGGACGGAAGTTAGGATCAACCGCCAGGACAATCGCGTCGCACCGAGAATAATGCCCCGTCAGGTCATGGAGTCGCACCGTAAGCGGTCCGGCCTGCAGTCGGACGGTTCCCCCATCTTCCCACACCCATCTCTCTTGCTTGTTGGCACCGAAAACCCGCTCGACGGTCTGCTCGCCCAGAATCACTTGAAACCGTCCAGGGCTGTACTCCGGCAACCAATCGCGGGTCCGGACCCACACACGATAAGTCGCCGTCGCGGGAATCACGACCGTCGTCGTGGCGTCCGCCACCGGTCCTTCAAGGCCAATCGCCAATAGGAAGGGCGAACCCATCTGATCAACAAACTGCGCATCGTTGACCCAACCGCCGCGGTCCGCGAACTTCTCGGTCTCCAACCAGACCACGTCGTTAGCCCAAACCAAACCACAATTTAATGCTACCGCCAAGCAAGGCAGAGCTCTCATCAGGCATCTCATGGTGTTCTTCCTTTGGGCAGGATCTCAAACGGAAAAAGGTTTCAATGTCAATCGCCACGTGCTTACGCATCATACGTGCATAAGCACGTTACTTGACGGTAAAGCCATAGTCAAGAGGCCGACCAATTTTCTCACCTTAGGCTTCCGGTTATCATAGGGCACGGTTGAGGTTTTTCGCCATTAAACGGTCCACTACGAACAAACGTGCAGGAAAGGGATGAGAACCATGAAAGGCGTGCGAGTCTCCCGACGTGATTTTGTCGATGCCGCGGTCACGGCAACTGTGGCGACCATCGTGCCCCGTTCCGTGCTGGGTGGCCCCAAGTTTGTCCCGCCGAGTGAAAAAATCCATATCGGCTATGTGGGGTGTGGAACCCAAGGGTTGAGGCAATTGATGAGCGCCCTCAAACACCCCGGCGTTCGGATTGTGGCCGTGTGTGATCCCAATCGAAAGAGTGACGACTACCCAGAGTGGGGCCGGGGGGAACTGGTGGGGAAGATTCGAGCATTTTTAGACGATCCAGACTGGGGCGCCGGTGCGCGCGGCGGGTTGTGTGGCCGGGAGGTTGGCCTGGAAGTCGTCTCGCGATATTACGCCAAAGAGGCCAACCGAGCCTCCGACAGTAATCCAGCCTGCCGGGCGTACTCCGACTTCCGGCAGATGCTGGCCGATGAGAAAGACCTCGATGCCGTTTATATCATGACGCCGGACCATCTTCACGGCGTTGTGGCGGCCAGGGCGCTCAAGGCCGGCAAGCATGCCATCACTCACAAGCCGATCTCCAACGTGTGGGCTGAGGTCCGTTTCCTGCGGGACCTGGCCAAAGAAACGGGGTTGGCAACCCAACTTTTCTGCGCTGCAGGTCAGGCCGATTCCTCGACCATTGCCGAATGGATTGCCGCAGGGGCCATCGGCACTGTGCGGGAAGTTCACAACTGGTCCACCCGTCCGTTCTGGCCACAGGGAATGACCGAATATCCATCCGAGGTCGTTCCCGTTCCCGACGGTCTGGAATGGGACTTGTGGCTGGGCCCCGCCGCAGAGCGACCGTACCATCCGGCTTACACCCATGCCGTTTTTCGTGGATGGTACGACTTTGGCACTGGGGCACTCGGCGATATGGGTCATTACAGCTTTTATCAGATTTTCAAAATACTCAAACTCGGCTGTCCGGTGTCCGTGGAGGCCACACGGGAGCAGTTCTGGAAGATCGAAAACTTCACCTGGAAAAAACAGATCAACCGCGTGTCGTATCCCAGGGCATCCATCATCCACTGGGAATTCCCGGCCGAAGGTAACCGACCGGCCATAACGCTCCACTGGTACGACGGTGGTCTGCGCCCGCCCTTACTGGAAGAACTGGAAGTTGATGGTCGTGAGATGCCCGCGGAAGGGATGTTGTTTGTCGGAGACGAGGGGAAGATCCTCGCAGGTTTTACCGGTACCCAGCCCCGGCTGATACCGGAAAAGAAGATGAAGGAGTTCCAACCGCCCCCTCAAACTTTGCCCCGGCCTAAAGAGGAATTCGAGCAGTTCGTCCTGGCCTGCCGTGGTGAGGCCAAACCAGACGCTAATTTCGAAAGCGTTTATCCCATGGCGGAGACCATCCTGTTGGGGACCATTGCGGTGCGTGTTGAGAAAAAGTTGAAATGGGACTCAACCAAAGGCGAGTTCCTCAATTCCTCAGAGGCCAACGCTCTGCGAACACGAGAAAATCGCAAAGGATGGGAACTTTGAGGCACGCGTGGGGTTCCATCACGGTACATCGGCATGAATCTCGGTCTTGGCAAGCTGATCGACCGGCGGCTGGCCTCCGCGGTGGCGGTGAATTCGGCGTTCCTGCTCATCCGCTACCTTTTGTGAGTAGAACCGTACGGAAAGATTGATTGCAAGTGCGCTGAGAAGTCCGACGAAACCGAGGTGATAAATCAACCGTGCGACCCCGGCCGTAGCAACTACCGCAATAATCGCAGCTAAAAACCAACTGACAACAACCCAAATGGCCCGACCGATCTTGAGATCGGCATCGCCGCGAGCCAGCACACGATCTGCCAAACCCGTGGCGATGACTGCGGCAAAGGCAACGTACGTGGTGGAAACAGGAAGGCCACGACTGGACGCCAGGGCAATCACCCCGGCGCTAACGGAACTTATGACGGCCGCCCGCAAGGCGTCATAATGGACCTTTTTCCCCTGGGGACTTACCATGGGGGGCGGGGCCAATTCAGGTCGGTGAGGAAAGAACCTCAATAGCGCCCGGGCCATTGCGCGACACCATTCCGGGGCGTACAATGCTACCCGGTCAAATTGGCTCCCCACATTCACTTGCGCCCGGGTGACACGTTGTGCGTTTTCGGTCATCATTCCGGCGACGAGAAGACAACCGCATATGAATAGCACCCACGTGGGAATGGTAATTTGTGTCGCTTGTGCAACCGTCTGTTCCGCGTGGCGCCAAAGCCAAAATGCCGAAATGCCGGGCGACGCGCAATTGGCAAGGTCGTTCTGGCCAAAGGCAAATGCCAGGCATATCATTCCCAGCACCGCCATAGCTGGAAAAAGATACCGCGTCCCGATGGTTCCTGAGAAGGAGAGAAAGAGATGGACGATCAGGGTAAACAGGCCCCATGCCGACAAAAAGGCAAAGGTCGGTGTGAAGGCATCAATATAGGGGTCAATTGCGTACTCCCGAAATGCATTAACGAAGGGAATGCCTGACATCCCTTTGAACACCATAAACCATCCCAAACCGGTAAGCATAAAACCGGAAATCCACGGCCCATGGAGGAGTATTGTTTCGCGATCGTCGATCTTGGTTCCAATGGCCGCGCGAAAGACCCTCTGGATCAGGAACCCGGCGAGCCCAGTCATGAAAATCGAGACAAAAATGGCTGCTATGACTGTTCCCACCTTACCCCAATGAACTACTGAGAGACCGTAAAGCCCCACTGAAGCACCTACCAACTCAAAGATTAAACATGCCGTAGTGCTCACAGGCATCCCGAAGGCGGAGTAGGTAAAAAGGAGCACAGTATCCACCAAATAGACGCTTATGTAGGCAATGACGGCCTGCTCAAGGGTCAACATGCCGGGATCAAAGATACCCTTGCGGGCTGTTTCGAAGACGGGACTGGCGGCCGAGGCCCCAATCACCACAGCCAACCCAGCGACACGGACCGCCGTTCGCCGATTGAGAATCCGTGCCCCGAAAACCGCATTCACAATGTTCGAAGCATCATTACGGCCAACCTCAATACAGTCCCAGACGAGCAGTGCCAATCCCAAAAAAACGAGAATTGTAATCAAATCCACGGGCAAACTCTCCGATTTTGCCGATCGTTCCTGCCTGGGGGTCAAACCTCTAGTGGAAGGCCCCAAAAGACAACCATTCGAACCAGCACCCCGCCAAGAATCCGTCATTTGCCAAGGCGGAAAGTCACTTCCCACAAAATGTCCAATTTACCGGAGAGCGAAACTCGGCAAAAGAAAGAGATCCTCGAAATCACTGGCCGAATGATGCCGCAGTAATGAGAATAAAGAGGAGTTATGCCTGCGTCACGCGGGAAACATAAAACCAACCGCTGGTTAAAAAAGGCGCACTGAACAACGAGGACGTCAACTATTTCTTGGGAATTTTCGGCTATGGATCGCCAGCAGGTGCGAACAACGTGGGAAAAGGCCTGCGATGAATTGATCCGCCGCCGCGAATCCGCAGGATACTGGCGGGGATGTCTTTGTTCCTCGCCGCTGGCAACCGCGACGGCCATTAGTGCGCTTGCTGTGTATTCCAGGTCCCTTGAAAGCAAAGGTGGGTCTTTTTCCCCCACAATGGCGGAATCCATTCAATCCGGCCTAAGGTATCTCCTTGCTACCCAGCGGCCAGATGGGGGCTGGGGTGATACCGAGCGGTCGCTCAGCAATATCGCCACCACATACCTCGTCCGCGCCGCAATTGAGCTTGGCGGAAAGGCGATGGTGCCGGAGGACGCCCTACGTCGTGCTGACCAGTACATTGAGCGTCAGAACTCAGAAAACGGCCTAAGGCAGCGATATGGTCGTGATCAGACATTTGTGGCCCCTATCTTAACCAATGTGGCCCTGGCAAAATTGTGTTCGTGGAGGAGCGTACCCCAGCTCCCCTTTGAATTAGCGGCCTTTCCCCAATCCCTTTATCGTTTTCTGGGGCTGCCGGTGGTCAGTTACGCCGTGCCCGCCCTTGTCGCCGTTGGGTTGGCGAGATTTCACCTCGGACCAAAGGGGAACACTGTCGTGGCTTGCCTGCGACGGGCGGTCACACCAAAATGCCTTGCAGTGGTCGAAACTATGCAGCCCCAAAGTGGCGGGTTTCTCGAAGCCGTTCCCCTGACCGCCTTTGTCACCATGTCGCTCAGTGCGATCGGTTTGGCCGGTCACTCTATTGTCCAGAAGGCCGTTCGCTTTCTCCTGTCTTTGCAGCGGAGCGACGGAAGCTGGCCCGTGGATGTTGACCTTGCTACCTGGGTTACCACACTAGCCACCAATGCCATTGCAGCAGGGGAATATCCGGGCTGGATGAATTTGGTTTCCTTGGATTGGATTTTGGGTTGTCAACACCGCGATTTTCATCCGTTTACTGGTGCAGACCCCGGTGGCTGGGGCTGGACCGATCATTCCGGCAGTGTCCCCGATGCTGATGATACGTCGGGCGCGCTACTCGCACTGGCAAATTTCTGGCAGAAGGGAGATGCTGAGACACGGCGCAAGATACTACCCTCGGCTTTGTTGGGATTAGACTGGCTCGTTCGACTTCAAAACAAAGACGGCGGTTGGCCTACGTTTTGCCGGGGATGGGGAAAGTTACCATTCGATCGAAGTGCCGTGGACTTGACCGCGCATGCTGTGCGAGCGTTCCACACATGGTACAATCTTTTGATGGGTCAACCTCCCGTTGACCTCGCCGGAGGGCGTATCGTTTTCGACGAGCTCTGGCCAGATGCCGCCGCGCGAAGACTGGGCCGCCTGGAAAACATCGATCGCGCACTCTTGCCGCGTCTGAAAAGAAGCATCAGTAAAGGCGTGGCCTTTCTTAGGCAAAAGCAGGAACATGATGGCCGTTGGTTACCCTTGTGGTTTGGGAACGAACGTCTGCCCAACGAGGAAAATCCGGTCTACGGAACAAGTCGCTGTCTGATGGCTTACGTCGCCCTTAACCAACAGCACAACCCAGCGGCTGAAAAGGCTATCGCGTGGCTGTTGCAGGCCCAAAACCGGGATGGAAGTTGGGGAAGATCTGCAAGCGAAGAACCGCCAAGGCGCGACGACGAGACAAGCCCAGATGCCCCAGGATCGATCGAGGAGACATCGCTGGCCATCTCGGCACTGGCCAGTTTCAGAGACAATCCTGCAGTGCCCGCGGCGCTGGAGCGGGGATTGAGTTGGCTGACTTGGAACATTGAAAACGGCAATTGGCGTATCGCGACGCCCATCGGCCTTTATTTCGCACGGCTGTGGTATTACGAAGATTTGTACCCCATTGTGTTTTCCGTCGAGGCACTCGGGAGATACCTCCGGCATTGCGATCAAGAAGAGAAAACGTGAATATGAGCTGCCCTGCTTTTACAATAGCCATTGAGGCCGTTCAACCACATTGATTCTGTGCAGGTGGCTACGCAATCATGGGCGAAGAGCTGGTACGCAGTCAAGAAACGACAGTACAGGACCTGGGTTCAGGCGAGTCCATCAAAGTGGTGCCCCAGGATCGCTCCTGCCGGGAACAGATTCGCCGGGAGGCCATCCGCCTTGCGGAACAGTTGAATCACTCTGAGCTTCTCACCCGGGATAAGATCGAATTGACGGCCAAGATAGTTCTCCAAAACCTTGGGTTGCCTCAATCTTACCTGGGCTGGACGATGGTGGCGGTGGGATCGGCCTTCTGGCGGTCACAAGTGATGCGGGTTCCGTATCATCGCCGCCTCTTGCTTTTGCCCCATTGCATGCGAAACCTAAGTTTGTGTGCAGGCAGCTATAACGCTGAGGGTTTACAGTGCGCATCGTGCGGTGGGTGTCCGCTGGGTTGGCTTCGTGATGTGGCTTTGTCCCTCGGGTATCGCGTGCTGATTGCCGAAGGTTCACCAATTGTGCTGAGACTCATCCTCTCGGGTGAAGCCGATGCTTTACTGGGCGTTGCCTGCCTCAATTCCCTGGAACGGTCGCTGGAGCG
>JAKPII010000210.1 GCA_029549885.1 Planctomycetota bacterium | reverse complement strand
TCCACCGCCGGGTTGGTCTCCGACGTCACCTTGGCGAAGGCGTCATGGGTCAACGCTCTAACCGTGCTGGTCGATTTAACGATGACTCTTAATATAAGAAATTCGCGCTTAGTCTGCCTTGTCATCCACAGGTGGAATAATAATTATGTGTTCAACAACCTGATACTGAATATCTTCCAGTGAGCTAATGTTTCGACGCCGACAGTTCAAGCACGTCTCCATGGCACCGGCAATGTAGTGGTACCTAACCTGCGCGCAGTTGCTGTGAGAGTTCTTTAGTTCAGCAAGGACGTCTAACCATTTGCTTGGCGGAGCGTTTCCACAGCTTGGAAACAGACATTCTATATACGCGCACGCGTCCCACGTACCCGGCGATATACCGATTTTACGGCCTTCCCGAATAAGACGACTAAACTCAGCCTCGAGGATGATTCGCCCAGATAAGCTGAAGCGACATACAAACCGCGGCACTGGAGGTCGGTACCCTAGAAGATACGAAAGATAGCTCATTTGATAGGAGTACTCCGGACCTTGTGACTTGTGATGGAACACCAATACACCGCGACCGTTTGACTGAAGAAATTGACCCGGCAAATAGTCACTTACGGGATAGCCCCACGATAACTGTCCATTCTCATCCACAACGCATAACTCGACCCCCTCGATCGGATTACCTGAAAGATCACGGAATACCATCCGAACTTCGACTGTAGGATAGCCCCAAACCACGTGCACCCTTGCGTGTGACAGATAGGCGACAAGACCCAGCAAAGAACAGACTATCAGCACACCGCACGCGACGCACCATCTTGCCCGACAAAAGCAGCTCAATGAGCGCATAGTACACGTCGCCATTATTCAAAAGGAAGCGGTTCCCTGCATTTGCGAGCTGCCTCGCGCTTCATCCCCATGTAAATCGTGTTGCCGCGCATAGTATGGCCCGGAACAACAAGCCAAGAAATTGTATGAGCGTTCATGAGCTCTCCCTTCGAATCGTCGTCGACTGATCCGTACAAGTGAGTAAGCTCGTGAAACAGATACATGTCTTGCTCATCTGCTGGCATTTCCACCCAGGATGGGTGAACGGCTTGATTAAACGCAATGTACGCACGGGGATAACCGAAAATGGCGAAAATTGGACCCTGTATTGCGACGGCGTCAATATGGGAACTGTCAAACTCGTACCTGAAGAATCGAAGTGGTTCGCTGCTGGAACGTATCCCACCAAGCACCTTGACTAACATAGCCCGGAGAGCGTTGAGGTCTTTGCTCAAAAAGCACCGTATACAATCAGATAAAGCCTTCAGGTCGGCATCAATCTCCTGAATCAAAGAGGGTAACCTGGAGGCAATTCGCCAAAGAGAGCAAACCACCATATTTCGAAATCCATCGGGCCAGCCATAACCGCCCCATTCGCCCCATGTGATCCTGTATAACCCGTTGGCATCCGTATGCAACAAGGCCTCATTGTGTGCATACCGATACAAATTCCCATCACCGGCGGCGAAGCCGATGGGGTCCTCGCTCAGCCAGCGGCCGACACGGGCGTCGTACCAGCGGTTGAGGTTGTTTTGGAGTTGGCTATCTTGGTCAAACGGCCGGGCGGTAAAGAGAAAGAAAGAATCCACCGCTGGATTGCTCTCCGATCTCACCCTGCCGAAGGCGTCGTAGATGAGGTGATTGACCACCGTGGTCATGTCACTGCCCGAATCATCCTTGGCAATGTCCCGGACCGCGCGCAAATGATCCACGGCGATCCCTGCTATCGGATTTGCCTTGTTGCCATGTGTTTATTAAGCTTGCCCAATCGTGTTTTTCATCATTACCTCCGGGCGCAACCACCGTTTGATCTGTTCACTGTTGTGAAATTGTGGACAGCGGTAATTGAGATACATCGTTAGCGATACATCGCGATACATTGAGTATTAAATACAGAGCCA
>JAKPII010000178.1 GCA_029549885.1 Planctomycetota bacterium | reverse complement strand
CGGTTATTGGGCGAAAGGACAATCGGTCGTCTTGAGGTATTCTTTGAGCACATCTTTTTGTCGGGAAGGCGAACGATGCATTTCGAACCTGGTCACACCGTTGGAATCGATCTCGGGACCACGTTTTCCGCGATCGCAATTCTTGATGATGAAGGAAAACCGCGGGTCATTCCCAACGAAGATGGAGACATCGAAACAGCGAGTGTGATTCTTCTCGCCGATAGCGGACACGTGATCGTTGGTCCCAATCGGATGCGGGCAGCTATGGAAGACCCCCAAAACGTCATTGAGCGCATCAAGCGCTACATGGGGATGCCCGACTATCGAAGGACGTTTGATGGCCGTGAAATTTCGCCAGAGTTCATTTCGGCCCTCATCCTTAAGAAGCTTCGCCAAGACGCGGAAAAGCAGATCGGCAAGATCGGCAATGCCGTGATCACGGTTCCTTACTATTTCAACGACGCCAGACGGAAGGCCACTCAGGATGCGGGCCGCATCACCGGCTTAAACGTCGTTGACATCATGAACGAGCCGACGGCGGCCACACTGACGTATGCCTATCGCGAGGGTATCCTTGGAAACCCCGAGGTCCGCATGGACAAACCCAAGAAGGTCCTCGTGTATGACCTGGGGGGTGGAACCTTCGACGTAACTGTGGTCGAATACACGCCCACCCAATTCCGTGTGCTGGCGACCGACGGTGACGTCCAGCTTGGCGGCGTGGACTGGAACGACCGCCTGCTCGATTATGTGGCCGACACATTCAAGCAGCGGCACGGGATTGACCCGCGCGAATCACCGCAAATGATTCAAATCCTGCGGAACGACTGCGATCTGGCAAAAATCGAACTCTCGGAAAAGACAGAAACCGTCATCCACTGTCGTTATGAGGGCCGGGCCGTCGATGTGCCCATTACCCGCGACTTGTTCGATTCGCTCACGGCGGATTTGCTCCAGCGGACCGCCGACACAACGCTCTTGGTGCTGGAGGAAGCCAAGGTCCGTCCGGAAGAACTTGAGGCGATCGTCCTCGTGGGAGGATCAACCTTGATGCCGCAGGTCCCGCAGATGATTCGGCGGGTTCTCAATCGGGAGCCCTATCGCGGCATTTCGCCTCATACCGCCGTGGCGGAAGGCGCCGCCATTCACGCGGCTATCCTCGAAGCAAAATTCCGAGGCGAGCAAAGCGAACTGGCTGAGCGAATTCGCCGTCGCTTGCAGCTCGTCCAGCAAGAGAACGTTAACTCCCACGGCCTCGGCATCGTGGCCCTCGATCCCAAAACGGGCAAAACGGTTAATCACATTATGATTCCGCGAAATAGTCGGATTCCAATCGAGGTCCGTCGTATCTTCAAGACGACCAAAGACAACCAGGAACGGATTACTGTCCAGGTTCTGGAAGGCGATGCGCCCGATCCTTTCGCCTGTTCCTTGTTGGGTAAGTGTCGCATCACCGATTTGCCGCCAGGTCTCCCCAAGGGATCGCCGGTAGAAGTGACGTATGCGTTCAGCGCCCAGGGCCGCGTGATTGTGACAGCCCGTGATAAAACGAGTAACCGCGAGGCACGTATCGAGATTGAACGTCGTGGCGTTCTCCGCGACGAGGAAGTGGATGCACTGTCGCGACTGGCCAACGAGTACAAGGTTGATTAGGACCGGCAACCATGGCCAAGAAGCCAATTGATGTTTATCGGGATTGGTTGGGAATTGAGGATACCAACCGACCTCTCAATTACTATCAGCTTTTGCGTCTGCCCCTGTTCCATGATGACATCAACGCCATCCGGGAACAGTATCGCAAACTGAACGCATACGTGCGAAAGTTCGCCACAGGCGATTACGCGTTCGAGTCACAGCAGCTCCTCAACGAGTTGGCCAAGGCCATGTTGTGCCTCACCGACGTCCAGCGAAAGCGTGAATATGACGCGATGCTGGGCCGAAAAGATTTCGGGGAAGGCGTCCGCCGCACTGTAGAGGAGGTCCTTCTGGCCAACAAGACGATCACGCCGGAGGCATTGGAGCGGGCAAGGCGTTTTGCTCAGGCCGTTGGGTTGGCCGTCCACGAGGCGATCATTCAACAAAAGTTGGCCGCGCCGGAGGCCGTGATGCAGGCCTACGCCGAGTCGGAAGGCTTGCCTTACCTCGACTTGGAGGACATGACCATTGACGAATCGCTCATTAACGTTTTACCTCCGGCGTTCGTTCGGCAGAACTCATGCGTGCCTGTGATGATCGACGACAACCAAGTGCTCGTCGCATCCCCCTTTCCGATCAACCCTGATGTCGAAGAACAATTGCGTCTTCGCTTTGGCCTCCCGGTCCGAACCGTGATCACCACTCCTGCCAGTCTCAATGCCGCCATCTTGAAATACTATTCAGGTCGAGGTGGCACGGCGGCATCAGCTGGCCCGAGTCGCGGTGCTTCCACTCCGGCGGCAAGTGCCGTTTCAAAGCCTGTGACCGCGCCGCGGACACCTGAGCGATTCCGCCAGGATCTCCAGTACACAATTGTGGCGTTCAATCTGACGGTGATCCTGGTCATGCTTGTTCAATTTTTAGTGCGGCCAATATATGACTTTGGAACACTCTTAGGGGCATTTTTCATTGCCGCGCTCGTGGGTGCTCTGGTCGGTGCGGGCACATTCTTTTACCGTTCTCGACGGCCATGAGAAAGAGCCGGCGCGAGCAGTCAACGATTACCATGTAGTTGCCGGGCGCTGGGCGACGATTCTCCGGGCTGTTTGAAGTCCCGCTTCCAAGATGGGATCATCAGAAAGAGGTGGCGTCTCGCCATCAATCGTGCCTGCGTTTGGCCGCTGCCAGACAAGCCCTCCAGAAGACGCATCAACAGGCCGCGCCACGGTTTGAACCCGGACATCGGGGATCACCCCCCGGCCGGCATAGGGCCGGCCTTGAGGAGAGAAGAATCGGGCCGTCGTCAGCCGCAGCCCCGAATTGCCGAGATTTAGAGGGAAAATCCCCTGGATTGAGCCTTTGCCATAACTCGGCACACCCACGACCGTACCCCGCCCTTGATCCTGAATGGCTCCGGCGAAAATCTCCGCGGCACTGGCACTCTCCCGGTCAATCAAAATGACCAGGGGGACCTGCCAGGTACCCGCATCGTGTGCGTTATAGACCAGATTCTCCTGGGGATTACGACCGCGGGTGCTCACAACGACACCACGCGAAAGAAAAAGGTCTGCCGTTTCTACGGCCGCTCCCAGAAGTCCACCGGGATTACCACGCAGGTCGATGATCAGCGTTGACATCCCCTCTTGGGCAAGCCTTTGCAATGCTGCCAGGACATCGGTGGCTGTGGTCCGCTGAAAACTCAACAAGCGGAAATAAGCGATCTTGAGATCCGGGTCAATGATTTTGACATCAGTAACACTTGGAACCTCAACGCGCGTCCTGCGGACCACGACCTGACGAGATTGCCCATCTTTCCCAATTACCGTTAGTGTGACCGTTGAACCCTCCGGTCCCTTCAATTGGTCAGCCGCCCTATCGGGTGACAAATCCTTAACACCCTCCCCATCGACACCGATAATTTTTTCGCCCGGAGAGATACCGCTTTTCTCCGCCGGACTTCCTGGAATCACCCGCAACACGACCAGGGCATCCTCTTGCGGGCGCAATTCGATTCCCAGACCGACAAAATTACCTTCGATCTGAGAATAGAGCTCCGAAAGCTGCGCCGGTGTAAGGTACGCGGAATAGGGATCGAGCGCGTTAACCATGCCGCAAACCATTTCCATAACGGTGGCCTGCGGTGGCAAGCCGATTCGTTCGCGCAACCAATTCGCCACCCGAGTCGTGGCCTCGATGGCCGTCATCCTTGATTGGACATTTTGGGCAGGAACAACCAGAGGTAAATCTCGGGCCGTTGCCGCAGTCGCCTCCGCAGAAATGGAAAGCCGATGGGCGGCCAAAAATCTCGGCTCCGTCAATGCAATCGCGACCGCGTGGACGCCTTGTTCGTATAGATAGCGCCATCCCGGTGCTTCGACATAATGGGCGTGGATTTTGAGCAGGACCTCGTCGTAGATCTGAAACACTTCAGAAGAACTGAGACGACCTACCAGTTCCAAATACGTATGGTCGCTGTGACGCCGCAAAAGATCGTAATGCAGCCGGGCTTCATGAAACCGTTGCTCCAAGACCTTGTCATCCGGGAATTGCCGGAGGGCATCCTCGTAAAGAGTCAGGGCCTCCCCCCAACGTGATTGGTGCTCGAGGCTTAAGCCCTGTTCCAGGATGGACCTGAGCTGCTCCGCTGCGGGAACAACCGGAGTAGCGGCGTTTTCGGTATCCCCGGCAAAAACACTAAGCCCGCCCCAGCCCGCAGAACCCACACAAAAAACAAAAAGGGAAACGATTGCCTTTATTGCAACTGAGGTGCCCCAAGTACCGCCACGTCGCTGGTGACGAGGTGCGCGGATGTCGATTCTTTGCAGCCGACTGTCGCGTCCTTGTTGCATAGCGGGCCTAATCCAGGGTTAAGGGACGGACGTCTTGTGACCTAATCAATTGGGGAGATGGCTAGAAATAGCGACTTGTTGACCTATTTCGTCCAGTGCAACTGTTCCGCTTATGCGGAGAAAAACGCCCCCACCATTCGAAACCCGATGGGATTCGTCATCCGATTAACGGGTTCGAATGAGTATATCTTACGAATCGGCACCATGCAAAAGCACTAACCGAGTTTTGTCAATGTTTTATCGATACGATTGGAATAACCGACTGTTGGCCTGCCGGAATTGAGGGCCACAGAAAGAATGCCCCGAAAACCGCAATGACCAATTGTGGCGAGACTGCCATTTACAAAAACATCCCGCAGGAGAGCGGGATGCGCACTTTAAGAGTGAAACCTTCAATATGTTTCAAGCGAGATCACGCTTAAACGGCTTCAGACTTTAACAGCTCGCCGCTTTTTCACGGACTCGACCTGTCGATGGGCCAGGACCAGAGCGTCCCGCGCCAATTGCCCATCGAGAAACTTTGACGGTTCTCCGGTCTTGATCGTCCGTACCACTTCCGCCAACTCTGCGGCAAAATCATCAACCGGATCAGTTGTCGGTATCTTGGGGCGTTTAACCTTCCCATCCTCCGTGAGGATGGTGACCGGCATATTCATCCAGGAATCGAAGACAAGTGTCGCCTTTTCGAGATGGATTTCGTACCCATTGGTGAACGGCCTTCCCTGTTGCATGATGACTCCACTGGTGGCCGTCACTACCAACCGTGGGTCATCATAGAGGAACTGGGTGTTAAAGAACTCCGGCACTTCACCCCGCATTCGCCCCACACTGTGGACAGACTTTGGCATGCCAAATAGCAAGCGAATGAAATGGGCATCATGGATGTGCAAATCGATCGCCGGACCGCCGCAGACGTTGGGATTATAGAAATCGGGCAACCAAAGAGGATCGGAAATGATCCGCGTGAACTGACCGCCAAGGCACGCCCCGTAGCGCCCACTCGTCACAGCATCATAGGCAAATCGATAGGCCGCGAAGAATGGCAAAACGTGGCCAATAAGGAGCATTTTCCCCTTTTTCTGGGCCGTCTTCACCATTCGGTCGGCATCGGCCGTCGTCAGTGCGATGGGTTTTTCACAGAACACGTGTTTGCCCGCCTCTAAAGCGGCCACAGTTGCTTGTGGGTGCAAGGCCGGAGGGAGACATATATCGACCACATCGACATTCGGGTCCTTGAGAAGTTCCTCAATTTCAGAGTATTTGGCAATCCCGGAAAGGTCCATTTTCCGTCCCTTGGGGCCGAAATTGCCCTTGATGGATCGCCAGTCCCCGGCCAGCCGTTCTGGTATCTTCTCGCAAATGGCCACTACCTTGACGCCCTTGAGCTTTTGGTAGGCCAAATAGTGGATCATTCCCATGAACCCGATGCCGACGATTCCCACGCGAACCATATCTCACTTCTCCTATGCTGACAGCCTCACAAGCAACTCCCCAAAACGGCGTCTCCTCGTTCGGCTAACGAACCCTAGAGACTTCCCACGAACCCGTCATTGGTAAATCGTTAAATCTCTGTGTTGATCACATCCAGAAAACGAGAATAGGCATCCTCCCAAGCCTGGACATCACGCGGAGTGTATTCGTCCAGCGGGAAACTCTCGCGGACGATCTCTCTTGCCTCGGCGATATTTCCAACTTCACCTGCGGCGACGGCCTGCATCATGATGTTGCCGATGGCCGTGGCCTCCACCGGCCCTGCCAAGACGGGTCGGCCACACGCGTCCGCAGCAGCCTGACAGAGTAACCGATTCTTGGTACCACCACCAACAACGTGTACGACCTCGATTCGCCGCCGGATCAATTCCTCACACATTTCCAAAACGTGCCGGAACTTCATGGCAATGCTGTCGAGGGCGCATCGCAGGACAGCCCCTTCACTTTCCGGTACCCGTTGATGCGTGCGCCGAGTGAATTCCCGAATAGCTTCCGGCATATCGGTAGGAGCAAGGAACATCGGATGATCCGGATTGATGAAGCTCACCAGGCCTGGAGCCTCCGCCGTAAGGCGATTCAAATCTTCCCAATCCCAACTGCGACCTGCTTGATTCCAGACGCGACGGCATTCCTGGACTAACCACAACCCCGTAATGTTTTTCAGGAGTCGAATGGTATTCCCCACACCGCCTTCATTCGTGAAGTTCAGAGCCAACGATGTCTCGTTGATGACCGGCTCGGCAACTTCCACGCCCATCAAGGCCCAGGTCCCTAGGCTGATATAGCACCAGTCGGGAACACCACCGGTCGTCCCCCGCGCAGGAACGGCCATGACGGCACTGGCCGTGTCGTGCGAC
>JAKPII010000168.1 GCA_029549885.1 Planctomycetota bacterium | reverse complement strand
CCGTCGGGTTCGTGCTCCGCGATGTGCCGCGTCTTTTTTGGACAAGCGGATCCCGATCCGGCCACCACGGAGGTCGGTTCCCGCGTCTTCGAATTGACCGAGTTCCTTGTGAATATCCTGGGGGTGACGGACCTCGGTGCCCGATTTCCCCACAAGGTGACGATGCATAGCGGATGTCATGGTCGGCGTGAGCTAGGAATTTTCGAACAACCGATAAGCCTCCTTAAGAACGTCAAGGACCTCGTGTACTGCGAATTACCCAATATCGAGGAATGTTGTGGCTTCGGCGGTACGTTCAGCGTCAAAATGCCGGGGACCTCGATTGCTATGGGGGAGACAAAAGCGGCCAACATCTTGCGCTCTGGGGCCGACGTTGTCACGTCCGTGGATATTAGTTGCCTGATGCACGTAGGTGGCATCATGCGGCGGAAAGAAGAAATGCGCCACATCCGCGTGATGCATATTGCAGAGATTCTGAATACACGAGAATAAAGATTACCTGCCGGAAGATCGGCAGATTCAATGGAGAAAAAGGCGAGCGACGATGAAAGCGGTTCATTCCCAACATGTGTCGCTTCAGGGGGCCGCCTTCTGGAAGGCGGAAAACAAGGGCCTTGCAGAACCACGCGGGTCTAAGGCCTTGGGAGAGTCGGCCGAGCGATCAAGCAAACACAATCGCCAGATCGCGATGGCCATCCCTTATTGGGAACAATGGCGAGAAGCGGCTCATCAAATCAAACGCTACGCGATTGATCATCTCGATGATCTGCTGGTTCAGTTCGAAAAGAACCTGATCGCGCGGGGATGCACCGTCCTTTGGGCCAAAGACGCCGCGGAGGCCAATCAGCATCTGCTTAACATCGTCAAAGAACATAACGTGAAGACCGTGGTTAAATCGAAGTCCATGGTCAGCGAGGAAATGGAGGTCAATCACGTCTTGGCCTCGGTTGGGGTCAAGGCCCTGGAGACGGACTTGGGCGAGTTTCTCGTCCAACTTGCCGGGCAGCGTCCCACCCATATCGTGACGCCGGCGCTTCACCTCTCGGCCAGTGATGTGGGCCGACTATTCGCAGAAAAACTGGGAGAACCTTATACCGCCGAGCATGAAAAGCTGACCGATATTGCCCGCCGCCATCTGCGACAGGAATACCTGCGGGCCGACATGGGAATCTCTGGATGCAATTTCGGACTGGCCGATACCGGCGCCATTTGCATCGTGGAAAATGAGGGTAATGCCGGTCTGTCCATTTCCGCTCCGCCGGTTCATGTTGCCTTGATTGGCATTGAGAAGGTCATCCCCAGTATTGAGTATCTGCCACAGTTTTTGAACCTGCTCGGTCGCAGTGGCACGGGCCAGAAATTGACGACCTACACCCACATTGTGCACGGGGCCACGCCGGGCAGAAAGTTTTACGTGATTCTCATTGACAACGGACGTTCCAACGTTTTGAAGGACCCGGCAGCCCGCACGGCCCTGTTCTGCATCCGATGCGGCGCCTGTTTGAATGCGTGTCCTGTTTATCGTCGTGTGGGCGGTTGGGCCTATGGTTGGGTCTATCCGGGGCCAATTGGCAGTATCCTCACGCCGCACCTGGTGGGTTTTGACAAGGCGGGCAAACTCCCCTTCGCATCCTCTTTGTGCGGTGCTTGCGGTGAGGTCTGCCCGGTCAAAATTGACATTCCCCATCAGCTTGTGCACCTTCGTCATCGGGCGGTGAATACCCGATCGCCGGTTCGGTCCCCGTTAGAACGTTTAATTTGGAACGCCTGGGCCTGGGCCATGAGAGGACCGCTCCGTTATCAGTTGACCATGGGGTTTGTCCGCCTTGGTGTGAGACTGGCCAAGTTTCTGCCATTTCACCCAGCACAATTGGGGGCCTGGACGCGGGGGCGGGAGTTGCCTTTGGTGCCGTCGACGACGTTTCGCTCTTGGTGGCGGCGGCATGGAAAGCGTTTCGAACAGCCTGCTGGCTAGGGTGCCACCAATTCGTAGGGGGCTTGCATTCAGTCCGTGACGTGACATAAACGACGAGCGATAAACCATGAACAGTCGTGACATCATCTTGCAAAGGATCCGAGAGAACTTAGGGCCGCGGAAAGAGGAGGCCCCGCCACCGGTTCCCACGGTTTGGCCTAGGAGCTCGGTCGATCGGGCGACGTTGGCCCGACGATTTGCCGAGGAACTCCAGGCCGTGCATGGCCAGGCCGTATTGTGCCCATCGTGGGATGCTGCCTGTCAGGATTTTCAGCGGCTGGTCCGCGATTCCGGTTGGCAGCAGGGCGTGGTGATGGATCGCCCGGAGGCCTGGCGGTTGGCTTCCGGTGTCAGCGGATTCCAGGCCTTTCAGGTGTCCGAGAATCCTCCGCCGCGGGACATGGAACCCGTGCCCGTGAGCATCCTCGCCGCTGATTGGTTACTTGCGGATACAGGCTCCGCGGTCGTCATTTGTAACCAGCCGGGAGAACGATTGGCCTGTTATCTGCCGCCGGCCTGTGTGATTGTGGCCACCGCGGATAAGCTCCGGGAGCATCTTCCCGCTGCTTGGGAAGAGATTGTTCCCCTAGCACGACAGCCAGAACGCCGCGGAGAATTCGTCATCATTACAGGACCGAGTCGGACCGCCGACATCGAGAAAATCTTAATCTTGGGCGTGCACGGTCCCAAACGACTGATCGTTTATGTGGTTGGTGAGTAACCCCCGCCGGGCGATCCAGCAAGGCTGGTCATGGGGCCGCGTTTCGGTGGATGATGTCTTCTCTCAGCGAGAGCGCCGCATGCTCCCATTTTTACCGTTGGCATGGCCATTGCCATTTCCATTACCGTTGCGGAGCGAAAACCGCCCGGCGAGATAGCAAATGGCCTGCTGTCCCAGCAGTTTCTCGATTTGCTGTTCTAGGTCGGTGTCGAGGGTAACGCCCATGCCGTCACAGGCCATGACGACGCGGCGACCATCGCGCAACTGAAGCATGAGTTGCAACTGACATGAGCCTGGATGATCGCGCACGATTTGGTAGAGGTTCTGGAGTGTCACCTCGTTGTGTTGGGCTTCCGAAAATCGGATCTGGATCCCCCGCGTAAAACGCCGCTTCAACTCCGCGATGGGAACCAGTTCCTGGATAATCAACGTCGCCTCCTCACCCCCGCCACGTTTATCCACGGTGGCCAAAGCAACGAGAACGGCGTCGTCGTGGAGGTATTCGCCAAAGCGGGTATACGGTTCCGGCCAAAGAATACAACGGACGATCCCCGCGGTATCTTCCAAATCAAACATGGCAAACTTGGTGGGGCCATCGTTCCGTGGTGCCCGTGTATGTTTGGTAACAATGGCCGACACCACACCGCCAACGACCACTTCGGTCCCATGGGCGAGTTGTCCTAAGTCGGCCGTGGTATGCGTGCAATAACGGCCAAGAAGTTCTTCATATTCTCGGAGGGGATGACTTGAGAAATAAAAGCCGAGAACCTCCTTCTCTTTGGCCAGTCTTTCGTGATCAGGCCATTCTGGGATGTCGGGAAGTTGCTGATCGACCACCTGGGGGTTTCTTGTGCTGTTGTTACCAAAGAGACTCAGTTGTCCACGGCGACGATCTTCGGCAGCACTTGCCCCTGCTTGAATGGCGCGTTCCAAAACCGCCAATAGTTGTGCCCTGTGACCGCCCAATTTATCAAAAGCCCCGGCCTTGATCAGCGATTCGATAGCCGAGCGGTTAACGCTTCCTTGCTCGAGCCGTTCGCAAAACTCAAACAACGTTCGGAATGGTCCGTGGCGACGGCGCTCCTCCACAATGGCCTCGGCGGCCGAGCCGCCACACCCCTTGATCGCCGCCAGACCGAAAACGATCTTGCCGTCCTTAACGGTGAATTCCACTTCGGACAGGTTAATATCGGGCGGAATCACCTCGATACCCATCCGGTGGCAATCCTCCAAATGCTCAACCAGCGAGTCCTTTCGGGTGAAATTGCGGTTGACAATGTCGCTTGACAACAGTGCCGCCATAAACTGCAGCGGATAGTGGGCTTTGAGGTAAGCCGTGATGTAGGCAATTCGGGCATAGGCCGTAGAATGGCTCTTGTTGAAGCCATAACCGGCAAACTTCTCGATGAGCGTGAATAGTTCTTCGGATTCCTTTTGGGTGAGGCCTTTTTCGCAAGCACCCTTGACGAATTGTTCCCGATACTTGGCAATTTTATCGAGCTTCTTCTTGCTGATGGCCTTGATGCACGTATAGGCGTCGGCCAGCTCGATGCCGCCAAGGCGATTGAGAATCTGCATGACCTGCTCTTGATAGACCATCACCCCGTGGGTTTCTTCCAGAATCTCCTTCATGACGGGGTGTTTGTACTCGGGTTTCTTGCGGCCATGCTTGACGTCGATGTAGTCATCGACCATTCCGCCCTCCAGCGGCCCCGGCCGGTAAAGGGCATTAACGGCGATGATGTCGCGGATGTTATCGGGCTTCATCCGCTGGAGCAGCTCCCGAATGCCACCGCTTTCCAACTGAAAGACGCCCTTGGTCTCGCCCCGGCAGAGGAGTTCGTAGGTCTTGGTATCATCCAGCGGAAACGAATACGGATCGACCTTTTCGCCCGTGGTTTGCTCGATCAAGCCGATGACCTTGGAGAGGATGGTCAGGTTCCGCAATCCCAAGAAGTCCATCTTCAGCAAACCTGCCCGCTCCACGTCGGCCATCGCCCATTGCGTGATCACTTCTTCTTTGCCGGGCACATGCTGAAGGGGGACGTATTCAACCAGTGGTTTATCAGCGATCACCACGCCCGCGGCATGGGTGCCCACATTGCGGGCGAGACCCTCAATCTGCTTGGCGTAGTCGATGACCTCGCGAACCCGCAAGTCTGTTTCGTACCGTTTGCGAAGGTCCTCGCTTTTTTCCAGGGCTGCCTGGATGGTGACCTTGGGGCCTTCAGGGACCAGGGCTGTGATTTCATTGACGAATGCCACAGGATGTCCGAGTACCCGCCCCACATCGCGGATCGCCGCCCGTGCCGCCATCGTACCAAACGTGCAGATCTGTGCGACGTTGTTGTGGCCGTATTTTTCCTTCACATACTGGAGAACTTCCTCACGGCGTTCTTGACAGAAGTCGATGTCGATATCGGGCGCCTCACGCCGATTGAGATCCAGGAACCGTTCAAAGAGCAGGCCGTATTCAATGGGGCAAACGTGGCTCAATTTGAGTGCGTAGCTCACGAGCGAGCCGACACCCGACCCGCGGGCCGTGGCCTGAATCCCCTTCGATCGGGCAAAGCGAACGAAATCCCAAACAATCAGAAAATAATTAGCAAAGCCTAGAGTGTTAATGACGTAAAGTTCTTTTTCCAGCCGCTCCATGACCTCCGGCGCCAGTTCGCCATTGCGGAATCGCCGCGGGTCGTGACGGTAGCGTTCTTTGAGGCCCTCAATACACAATTCCCGCAGGTATTGCTCGGCAGTCTTGCCGTCTGGTGGGGTGTAAATTGGAAAGTGACGGCGCCCCAGTTCCAATTCCAAATCAACCATGGACGCAATGTCTTGCGTCCTTCGCACAGCCTCTTCCAAGCCCGAAAAAACTTGGTACATCTGCTCCGGCGAGCGCAGGTAGTACTCTCGCCCATCCATCTTCATCCGGTTGGTGTCGCTGCGGAATTTGCCGGTGTTGATGCAGAGTAGGACATCTTGGGCGTCGGCATCCTCGGGCATGACGTAATGAACGTCGCTTGTGGCGACCAGCGGGATGTTCATCTTCTTGGCCACGGCAATGGCCCCTTTCATCGCCAACCGCTGGATTTCCGTGCCATTATCTTGGATCTCGATGAAATATCGGTCACCGAAGAGGCTGCGGAACCAATCCGCCACCTCACATGCCCGTGCGATGTCGGGGTCTTCCTTGGCAAGCAGGGTTCGACTCAATTCTCCAGAAGGACAACCGCTCAGACAGATGAGGCCCTCGTGATGCTGTGCCAAAAGCTCTTTGTCAATCCGTGGGCGATAATAAAAACCTTCCAGATAAGCGGCGGAAGCAAGTCGCAGCAGGTTTTGAAAACCGCGTTTATCCTGAGCCAGCAGTGTGAGGTGATAACTGGCCTCCTTCATGCTAGCGGCTTCGCGCTGAAAGCGACTGCCCGGGGCCACGTAGGCTTCGTATCCGACGATCGGCTTGATCCCGCGATCTTTGGCCTTTTGATAAAACTCGAGGGCACCAAAGAGGTTACCATGGTCGGTCAGCGCCAGGGCCGTCATGCAAAGATCACGTGCCCGATCCAAAAGGCGATCAACGGTTCCAGCACCATCGAGCAGACTGTAATGACTATGACAATGAAGGTGAACAAATGGCGGCGTGGCCATGCTGATTTCCTCCCTTGAAAAGCTCCTGAGCATCATGCCTCAGGCTTGTCTAGGCGATTCTAGCACGGCTACCGCTTCGTAAAAGAGCGCCCTCCGGGGTGGCAACGGTCCCCAAAAAGGGCAAGGGTTGACAACCTGCCGCGCAGTGGTTCAACATGGCGATTCCCGGATCGCGCTTGGAAAAACCTTAGGTCGGTGGTTCGCCGATTACCCGCAAATAATGGGCCACGCGATCATAAAGATCGAGAAGGCCCTGCCAGTGTCGCTGCTCGAGGGTCACGCTTTCAGAGGCATGATCCATGCTAGCCGCCTGGACAAGGCGTCGCAACCGGATATGAAAATACTGGAGAAGCTCGGTCAATTGGGCGAGTTGGGCCGGTGACAGATCCTCGGGCAGATCCGGGGGGACAAGCTCATGGATCGGACGGAGGACGTTG
>JAKPII010000159.1 GCA_029549885.1 Planctomycetota bacterium | reverse complement strand
CGTCCCCCGACCGCGATGACGGCAATATTGACCTTCTCATTGGCCTCGTAAGAGAAAACGAGTCGCGATGGCAAAACAAGGCCCGCAATCGCAGCCGTCGCTCCGCACTTGAGACAATCCCGCCGAGACAGACTGAAGTTGGTTCTTCGCATGGATGGTTCTCCTTATCTGAACGGGCACTTTGTGAGGAAGGCATCACTATGACACGCAGTGGCAAATGGGAAGGTAACGTCACCGGGGCTACGGGTGTTCCGTTGCAATCGCCCGTGATTATAATCACTGGTTGTTTGTGGTGACAAGCGACTGGGTATTGAGGCTTGGTAGGGTTCGATATGCGAAACGATTGCTACTGGTTGGGTGTTCGATTTCTCGTCGCCTTACTCACGTGGGCTTGTTTACGATCGGTCGTTGTGTCTGCCGAACAGCAACCGCCCATTGCCAAGCAAGCCTGCTGTGTGCTTGAGGTTCCAGAGAAGTCCCTACGCTTGCCGGTTCGCGCGGCACTGCCTGCCGGCTGTTCATTCTCCGAGAGCGCGCATTGCACTGTCGTCTCTCAGGCACCAGACCTGAAGGTCTCCGCGGAGGTCCTGGGTGGCCCGGATGCTAATGGGGAACTCCGTGCACCAGGGTATCTAGTTCTCAGAAGTACATCCGCCGAGAAGGTGTCTCAAGACAAGGTCCAGCCCATTTCTCTGCAAATTCACGTTAATGAAGGCTCCGGCAAGTCAACTGACACATTTCGCTGGGACGAGACCTCGGAGGTAACGCTCACCCTCCGTGACGATCATGGTAACCCAGTGCTAGCGTACAACTTTGGGCCCATCACGAATCCTTCCGTCCCGGCTAACGATCCGCGTCGGACGCGGGCATGCTATATTCATCCGGTGTGGGGACTTAAGGGCGAAGTCCTTACAGACGACTTTCCACGTGATCATTACCATCATCATGGCATTTTCTGGACCTGGCCCCACGTGGTGATCCGCGATCAGGAGTATAGTCTCTGGGAAGACAAAGGAGCATTGCGACAACGATTTCGCAAGTGGCTTTGCCGCGAAGCCGGTGAGCATGCCGCGGTGCTGGGCGTGGAAAATGGCTGGATGATCGACGAAGAGTGTTTGCTCGCGGAACGGGTGTGGATCACAGTGTATAAAGCGGATTCGCTGGGGAGGATGATCGACATCGACCTGTTTCTCCTCCCCCATGTCCCGGTCACGCTTTGGGGTGCCGAGGGCAAGAGCTACGGCGGTCTCACGATGCGGTTTCGACCGCCTTCACAAAAAGATGCTATGATTACAGTCCCCGCAGGCTTAACGGGCACTGACCTTTATGAAACACGCTTGCCCTGGGCCGACTTCACAAGCCTTTTTGGTGACGATGGGGCCAGTCTAAGCGGGGGAACCATCATGGTGGCACCCGACCATCCCGATTACCCGCCTACTTGGCTCACCCGCCATTACGGCCCGCTTTGCATCGGTTGGCCGGGGATTCAGAGTCGAACACTCGAGCCGGGAAGCTGCACGCGGCTGTCTTACCGGATTTGGATCCATTCTGATCTTCGCACGGCAGCCGAAATTCACAAGATTTACGAGATGTTCTGTGCCGCCGCAAAACTTGTATGCCAGAAGTCAGACTCACAGTGAGGATGACACAGACCCTTTGACCCGCAAGGCGACAACGGTATGCGTCGGCTTGGGTGATAAACCCGCTTGGCGCCGTGAGCGTTCCACGAACAGAGGCCGGCTGAGTGTACAATATCACTCCTGCTCAAGCAGTTTGGCCAGCCGTTTTCGTGCCACGTGCAGCCGTCGTTTGACCGTACCCACGGGAACTGCAAGTTCGTGACTGATTTCCGCGAGTGATTTACCCTCAAGGTAGAAGGCGACAAGGGCCTCGCGGTCCATCGATCGGAGGTCATTCAGACGGCAGAGAACCCGTTGCTGAGCCTCTCGTCGCATGACTTCCCGAACGGGTTCGGCCCGAAGGTCTCGTTGCCTCTCCATTTGGGTGTCCGTCAGTGCATATTCCGATCGACCGCGGCTGAGACGATTAATAGCCAAGCGCTCCGCGATTCGTTTCAGCCAACTCCCAAAGGCCTCCGGGACTTCCAGTTGAAACAGTTTGCGAAGGGCTTGCAGGAAGACCTCCTGGCACACCTCTTCGGCATCGGAGTGGCTCCGCAGCTTCGCAAAGACGGTGTCGTAAACCAGCTTTTGATAACGCTGGATCAACTGTTCCCAAGCCTCGTTATCACCATC
>JAKPII010000130.1 GCA_029549885.1 Planctomycetota bacterium | reverse complement strand
GAGGTCGGTTCATGACAGTTCTCCGAATTTGGGACGTAAAACGTCGTTGAAAGTTTCAGCTTTTTGCGTAGGGCACTGACCATACGATCACCGGGATCGCCGAGAGGCGACTCCCCAGCCACTGCCCGTTAGAATCGGACGGGGTTCGGTAAACCTTGAGGGTTTTTCCGGATATGCCGGTTTTGGCAAATCTCGGGGTGCACGATGACGCAACGCAACAGCGTCGATGCTAAAATCTGGTCAGAGAGCGACAAATATCTATCTCATTTTGTCACGACTTTGGGCCATGTCCTACCCTGGTCGTCGGAGAATATGCCAAAATGGCGTCGCCATCTTGACGGCAATGCGACAGGAAGCTATCCTGTAATTTGCAGAAGGCTTAGTCAGATCATCACTACTTAGCAATAATTTTTGCATAATACTGGTAGATTTTTGCCAATTATGCCCGGTTTGCCCCAATCCTCGAGCGTTCAAGAGCGGCGACAGCAACTGCTCGAGCTAATTCGCACGCGGCGGTTTGCCACGCTCGAGGAGTTGGCGGCAGCCCTCGGTGTCTCCGAATCGACAGTGCGGCGTGACTTGGAGGCCCTAGAACAGCAGGGTGATGCGCGAAGGATTCATGGCGGTGCCCTCTATACGGGAACTTCGCCCAAACTGGCCCATTTTGATGTCCGCCAGCCCATGCGGTGGGAACAGAAACGGGCTATTGCCCGAACGGCCGTTGAGTTAGTCTCTGCGGGGGATACAGTTATCCTCGATGGTGGCACGACGACATACGAGGTCGCCAGGCTATTGTTGGGGGTGCCCATCCACGTGGTGACGAATTCCTTGCCGGTGGCAAATTTATTTGCCTCAGACCCAGCGAGTGACCTAGTGTTTGTTGGTGGGAGTATTTGTCCCCGCACAGGTGTTGCCCAAGGCCCTCACGCTGAGGCGATGATTGCAGGGCTTCGGGTAAGAAAGGCCATTTTGAGCGTGGCCGCCGCCAACGACGAGGGCTTTTTCAACAACAACGTCCTCCTCGTGGAAACGGAACGGGCCATGATGCAGGCCGCCGACGAGGTCATCATTGTGGCTGACAGCTCCAAATTTGGTCACCGAAGTCTCATGCACCTTTGCCCACTAGACGAGGTGGACTGCATCGTGACGGATGAGGGATTGTCCGACGAGTGGCGGGCGAAGATCACGAGCTTGGGTGTGCGCCTGATTGTGGCCCCACTGGCTGAAGAGGCAGCGCGGGGTGGGACGACAAATCCGCCAGATTGATCGTGTCTGTGATGGAGGGATTGGCGACAGAAAAGCGGCCTGAGTTGGCCGGGAAATTTTAAACAACACGAGACGGAAGGGCATTCGATCCATGAGTGTTGCGGCACCGATAGATCGCGGTCAAGTGGAAAAGATCGTCCGTGAGGTCGTCATCAAGTTATTGGGAGGGCCCGCGGAACGTCCGGAAGTCGTGGTCAGTGTCTCAGCGCGTCATTGTCACCTATCTCGGGAGCATATCGACATCCTTTTTGGGCCTGGCTATGAGCTTAAGCCTTACAAATGGTTGTACCAAGAAGGGTTCTACGCCGCCGAGGAAACGGTCATGATTGTGGGTCCGCGGCGGCGGATGTTGCCAACGCTTCGTGTGCTGGGGCCGCCACGGTCAAAGACGCAGGTCGAGTTGGCCTTTACGGATGCCATTTCTCTTGGAATCGATGCCCCAGTTCGTCTGAGTGGTGATCTGAAGGATACACCCGGATGTGTGTTGATTGGTCCGGAAGGAAGCGTGGACTTGAAGGAGGGCGTGATTCGCGCGGCCAGGCATGTCCACATGAACGTGCGGGATGCGGCCTTCTACGGCGTGAAGAATGGCGACGTCATGTCGCTACGTGTGGAGTCGGGACCTTGCACGACGGTGTTCGAAGGCTTGGTTGTGCGGGCCGACGAGCAGAGCAAGCTTGAGGTCCATCTCGACACGGATGAAGGAAATGCGGCCGACATCGATCACGCCACCCGCGTGGAGTTGTTCAAACCGTAACCGGAGGAAATAAAGTCAACAAAGTCAAGAGGTTCGTCAGAGTCGTCAATCTGATGATGTAAATGATCGGCACCTTTTCGTGTGGAGTGAACGCCCATGACCAAACAGATGGAAGCCCTGGGAATGTTGGAAACGAAAGGTTTTGTGACGCTCGTGGAAGCGACCGATGCCATGCTCAAGGCTGCCAATGTGCAGTTCTTGGGTTGGGACAAAGTCGGCAGTGGATTAGTCAGCGTCTTCGTAACCGGTGATGTTGCGGCCGTCAAAGCCGCGACCGATGCGGGAGCCGCTGCCGCCAGCCGGATTGGTGAGGTCGTAAGTGTGCAAGTCATTCCTCGACCTCACGACGACCTGAATGTGGTGCTCCCAACAGCACCGGCAAAAGGTGGAAAAACCGACTGAGACCGTGTTATGCCTCGGAAACAGACTCAAAAAAGAAACTTGGCCAACGATGAAATAGGGGGATTTCGCACTATGCAAGACGCCATCGGATTGATCGAAACGCGTGGATTAGTTGCTTTGGTTCAGGCTACCGATGCCATGGCAAAAGCCGCCAATGTGCAAATCGTGAAGCGAGTGCAGATTGGTGGCGGTCTGGTGACGACGATCGTTCGCGGGGACGTGGGAAGCGTCCGTGCCGCGGTTGAAGCCGGTGCTAACGCTGCCGCCCAGGTCGGTGAATTGGTGGCCAGTCACATCATTCCGCGGCCAGCCGAGGGTGTCATCGCGGCCTACTTGACGTGATTCCCTAGGCCATCTTGTGTGTCGGGGCCGACACCTTCCGCCGAACCAGATTCGGTGTGAACAAGTGTTCGGTGATCCGGCAAGAAGATGCCGCCTCGGGTTTCGCGGTCAGCATGACATCAGCGGATGGCAGTGATCCGCAGTATGGGATGACGGGACAAGATTTGGAAGGAGGTCGCAGGATGCATATCTTAGTGGCCAATCTCGGAAGCACTAGTTTCAAGTACCGACTGTTCGACATGACCACGGAGCGCCAGTTGGCTCGTGGTGGTGTTGAGCGGATCGGTGCTCCGGAAAGCCGTTGCTTTGTGGAAATCCAAGGGCAGCGGCACGAAGAGTCCCGGCATGTTCCGGACCACGCCGAGGCGGTTCGCCAGTGCCTTGCCCAGTTGACTGATCCGCAGCGAGGGTGCCTCAAGGATGCCCGGGAGGTAGCTGCCATCGGTTTCAAGGCGGTGCACGGAGGCCGCATCTCGGGCGTCCAGCGAGTCACGGAGGATGTGCTCGCGGCAATGGAGGAGATGGCCGAGGTAGCCCCGGCCCACAATCCGCCGTATATCCGGGCAATGCGGCTCCTGATGGAGAAGCTCCCCGAGATTCCTTTGGTGGCGGCCTTTGAGACCGGTTTTCACAGCACAATCCCCGAGCGAAACCGCTATTACGCTGTGCCCTTCGAATGGGCCGATTGGGGTGTGCGTTGTTGGGGTTTTCATGGGGCTAGCCACCGCTACATTGCCGTCCGGACAGCGCAGTTGTTAGGCCGTGAGGACCTACGGATCATTTCCTGCCATCTCGGTGGGTCCAGTTCAGTGTGCGCCATTCGCAATGGGCAAAGCGTTTTCACCAGCATGGGAATGAGCCCCCAATCGGGGTTGCCCAATAATAATCGCGTAGGCGACTTTGACCCGTTCGCCTTGCCCGTGATTATGAAGCGGACGGGTATGTCGCTATCACAGGTGCTTTCTGTGCTGGCGAATGAGAGCGGTTTGCTCGGTTTGAGTGGCGTCAGTACCGATCTCCGCGATATCCTTCAGGCGGCAAACCAGGGGAACTGGCGTGCGCAACTGGCGGTCGATGTGTTCGTGGCGTCGATCCGCAAGTACCTCGGCGGTTCACTGGTCGAATTGGGCGGTGCAGACGTCCTGGTCTTCACCGGCGGGATTGGCGAGAACCAACCGGTTATCCGGACAGCCGTTTGCCGCGGTTTAACCGAGCTTGGCATCGTGCTTGATGAGACGAAGAATCAGCAGGCACAGGGAGAGGCCGAGATCGGTCACGAGACGAGTCGCACCCGGATTTGGGTGATTCCCACCAATGAGGAATTGATTGTGGCTCGACAAGCCAAGGCCCTTTTGGAGTCAGGGCAATAAATATGTTTCTCGCAAAAGTGACGGGTTCGTTGGTTTCCACCCAGAAGGTCGATTCCATGGTGGGGCGTAAGCTCCTCCTGGTCGAGCCCTATCGTGTTGATCCACAGACGCGATCTCAGTTGGTGGGAACGGGCCGCACGTTTGTGGCTGTCGATACCGTCGGGGCCGGCGAGGGAGAGCTTGTGCTGATCGTTCAGGGATCGAGCGCCCGCTTAACTCCCGAAACCAAAAACCTTCCCGTGGACACCGTGATCATTGGCATTGTGGATCACGTCCACGTGGAGCAACGGAGCGTCTATAGCAAACAGCCGGAGGACCGGCCAAAGAACTCGGTATAAGCTTGGCGAAGCAGTTGTGGATGGCCGGGGCCGTGTGATGAACGGATGCATGTGCGTGGTGATGACGTATGATTGCGAGGGTGAATTCTTAAGTTTTGATGACGTCGGGAAGTGTGCGAGGATTCCCACGCGACGACATCCATAAGGAGCGTGACCATGCAAATCAATGAGGCTCTTGTGAAAACGGTGGTGGAGGAAGTTTTGCATCGGCTAAAGGGTAACGGAACCCCGGCCGCACCGCCACCTGTTGTCAAGCGATTTCAAGGCCGTCTGGGGCTATTTACCGATGTTGACGACGCGGTGGCTGCCGCGGTAGAGGCCTATGACATGCTTTCGCGGCGGACGCTGGAAGAACGAAAACGCATCATCGACCACATCCGGCGAATTGCCATCGAACAGTGCGTCGAGTTGGGCACGATGGAGATGGAGGAGACCAAGATCGGCCGACTCGAGCACAAGATCGAGAAGTTACGCATCCTCGGGGAAAGGACGCCGGGCGTCGAGTTCTTGCGGAGTGAGGTATTCAGCGGCGATCATGGCTTGACGGTCATCGAACATGCGCCCTTCGGCGTTATTGGTGCGGTCACGCCGGTGACGCATTCGTTGCCCACCTTAACGGGCAATGCCATCAACATGATTGCGGCGGGAAACACCGTGGTGTTCAATCCCCATCCCAGCGGCAAGCGGGTGGCTGCGGAGGGTGTTCGTCGATACAACTCCGCCATTTACCGTGATTTGGGAATAGATAACTTGATCTGCGTCATCACGGAGCCCACGATCGAGACGGCCAACGCCATTTTCAAACATCGTGATGTGGCCCTCTTGTGCGTGACAGGCGGTCCTGGGGTTGTCCGTGTGGCGATGCAGCAGGCAAAACGGGCCATCGTGGCCGGACCGGGAAATCCCCCCGTGGTGGTTGACGAGACTGCCGATCTCGACCGGGCGGCGCGTTGCATCATTCAAGGCGCCGCTTACGACAATAACCTCCTCTGCATCGCCGAAAAGGAAGTCCTCGCCGTGGACAAGATTTTCGATCAACTTATGGCGGCGATGGAACGGGCTGGGGCTGTCCGTTTGAACGCCTCAGAGATCGAGGCTCTGACGGCCAAGGCCATCACGTACGCCGGGGAGGGTGAACATCGCCATCCCGTTGGGGTGAAGGAGTTTATTGGGCAGGATGCGGCCGTGTTGGCCCGGGCGATTGGCAAAAAGATCCCTGAAGATGTGGAGCTCCTCTTCGGGGAAACCGATTTTTCGAATCCCTTTGTCCATGCCGAACAAATGATGCCCTTCGTGCCATTTGTCCGCTGTCGGGATGTCGATGAAGCGATCGAAAAGGCGCGGATTGCTGAACATGGCTTCCGTCACACGGCAATTATTCACTCCCATGACGTGGTGAATATGACGAAGATGGGACGGGCACTAGAGACAACCATCTTTGTGAAAAATGGCCCGTCGATGGCAGGACTGGGGCTTGGTGGTGAAGGCTACCTTTCGTATTCCATTGCTGGGCCAACAGGTGAGGGGATTACGACGCCGTTGACATTCACCCGGGAACGTCGCTGTGCCATGATCGACAGTCTCCGCATCCTCGGCAAGTGATGTTGTTTCATTCTTAAACGAGAGACCGATCCGAGATCGACGATGGCACACAACGGGTGACGAAGGCAATCGAACATGCTTGCAGGACGGGTCGTCGGGCATGCAACGTCAACGGTGAAGCATCCATCCATGCAGGGCTGGAGGCTCCTGTTGGTACAGCCCGTGGCCGCCGACGGTCGGTCGCCAGATGGCGATCCCATTTTGGTGGTGGACCATTTGGGGGCAGGACGAGGGGACCTCGTCATTGTAACAAGCGATGGAAAACATACGCAGACGGTGTTGAAAGACGCCCACACACCAGTGCGGTGGTCGGTGATTGGGATCGTTGACTGATGGATTCTTCCCACGTTGACATCCAAGTAATCGAGCGCATTGTCCGGGAGGTCCTGGCGGATCTCGGGAGGGTCTCACCCATTGCGTCAGAGGCTCCCGGTCAGCAAAGCGCTTCGAGGACTCACGCCGGCGAGGGAAAGCAGAGCACTGACGACGTAACGAGCGCCAATGGCGGGACGACTCTGCCGCGTCTTGCCCGGATTCACTCGCCACGAGACGGCGAACTCACACTGCCAAACAAGGTGATCACCCTGGCGACACTGGAAAATCGCTTGACGGGCGTCCGGCAAATTGTCGTTCCACCTGGGGCTATTATCACCCCGGCGGTCCGGGATCTTTTGGCAGAGAAGGCAATCAAAGTGTTTTTTGGCATCGGACCGAAAAGCACAGAGGTGCCAGCCAAGGCCAATAATGAAACGGGCACGCCGGAGGGTGCGTCCCTTGTGATTTTGTTGGTCACACGGCGAGTCTCCACCGAGCAACTGGAAAACCTACTTCGACCTGAAGGGATCACTGCCGCGTATGAGTCGTTGGATTGCCTCGTGCGGGCAAGCGACCGTGTGGCCGAGGTGTGTCGGTCAGGAAACTTGGCCGTGGTATTAACGCGGCATGTCTCCATGGAAGTTTGCTTGGCTAACAGGCACAAGGGAGTTCGCGCCGTTGCAGGTCGCTGGGGTATGGACATCGCCGCGGAAACGGCATCGGTGGGCGCCAATGTCCTTGTGGCCGATGTCACGGCAGGGTTATTTGCTCTCAAACGAATGATTACGGCATTTGTCCGTGCTTCGCACGTTTGCCCGGATAACCTGCGGGAAAGATTGGAGTTGTCTTAAATAAAGGCTTGGTTTTGTAGCCCGGCAGAAGAATACAGTTAGCGAGGGAGAGTAACCCCTGTGCGTCTGGGAAAGGTGATAGGAACGGTGACTCTGAGCCGCGCCCACCCCACTGTTCGCGGGGCGAGGTTCAAGATTGTAGTTCCTTTATCGTTGAAAATGCTTTTGGAGGCCCCTACCTCGGATGCCGAGGAATTGGTCATTTACGATGAGCTGGGGGCCCACGATGGTTGTTTGGTAGCGTTCAGTGAAGGGCGTGAGGCGGCTCAGCCCTTCCCCGAACCGAAACCCGTGGACGCTTACCTGGCGGCGATCCTCGATCATGTGGCAGCTGTGCCACTAGAAGAAGTGTTACCGCAGCCCGTGGATTAAAACTGGAAGGCGGGCGGAACGTCGTTTTTGAGATGATTGGCAAAGGAATTAAATATTGAATACGAGTGATGCGTTTTGGAGGGTTTTGCGATGGCATTGCAAGCGGAAACCAATAGAAATCAAGGCGGGGCCAAACGGACGAATGGTATGCCGGGCGGCGTGCTGAACATCCATCGCGTAAAGCAGGAAATCTGCGAGATTGGAGATCGTTTGTACAAGCGAGGCTTCGCGGCGGCCAATGACGGGAATATCTCCTACCGCGTGAGCGAAAATCAGGTCGTTTGCACCCCAACCATGATCTGCAAGGGTTTCATGAAGCCGGATGACCTGTGCGTTGTGGACATGGAGGGAAGGCAGATTTCCGGGGTACGAAAAGCTACCAGCGAAATTAAATTGCATCTGGCCATTATGAAGGCTCGGCCAGAGGTTCGGGCTGTGGTCCATTGTCATCCACCGCACGCGACGGCGTTTGGCATCGCCCGGGAGGCAATTCCCCTGTGCGTCTTACCGGAAGTGGAAATCTTCCTCGGCGAAGTGCCGATTGCCCGTTATGCGACGCCGGGGACTCAGGAATTCGCGGACACCATTTTGCCGTTCGTCGAGAAGTGCAACGTCATTATTTTGGCCAACCATGGGACAGTGAGCTTCGGGGATACGGTGGAAAAGGCCTATTGGTACACAGAGATCCTCGACGCGTATTGCCGCATGCTGATGCTGGCCAAAAGCCTGGGCCGAATCAATTATTTCACCGAGCCAGAGGCCAAGGCCCTGCTGGAGTTGAAGCAACGCTTGGGCTACAAGGACCCACGCTTGGAGCTGGAGAATTGTGAATTGTGCGCGAATGACGTTTTCCGGGACAGTTGGAAGGAAAGCGGTGTGCGCCAGGAGGCCTTCCAACCACCGCGTTTCCATTCAGGTGCCGCTTGCCCAGGTGGCTCGGTCAGCGAGCAAGAGCGGGAGGCCCTCATCCAAATGATTACCGATCGCGTTATGGAAATTTTGTCCTCTCAAAAGTAGTTCATACCGGTTGTCCGAACTATATCTTACTTAGAGCCTATCTGAAAAAGTCCCCCTCTCCCTCTGGGAGAGGGTTGGGGTGAGGGCAAGCGGACGTCGGAATCGATTGAGAAAACCGGCAGCGATTCGAGCCACCCTCACCCCCGACCCCTCTCCCGCCGAACGGGCGAGGGGAGACTATGCTTAGGGTAACCCGCAGGAAAGCCTGCGGGTTATTTTTTTGCGGTGACTCGATTTGCTGAAAAACTGGAACGCATGCTTGACGGGGCAAAAGCGTCGGCTATGCTATCGGTCGAAGTGTTTCGAGAGAGATAATACTTCGAGCGCGTTATGCAAGAGATCGGGAGTCCCTCGCATTAGGGCGCCGTCGTGTGACTTGCTCAAGAAGGGATCGTGGCCATGATGTGTCGTTGGTACAGTGTGTTGGCCCTGGTGTTAAGCCTGATGCCTTTTAGGGCGATAGACACGTTCGGCGAGGAACAGGGAACTGTGGGACAATCTCAGGAGAAGGCCCCTGTTCGTTGTCTCATTGTTACGGGCGAGGATTATCCCGGACACAAATGGCGGGAGACAACGCCGGTCTTAAAGTCTGCTTTGGAACGTCAGGGGCAGATCAGCGCTGACGTTGCCGAAGACCTGAATGTCTTGCGGACGGACCAACCGTATCAATACGACGTAATCGTTATGCACTTTAAGAACTACGATCCGAATGTGCCAGGTCGCGAAGGGTTCCAGAAGCTGGCCGCGTTTGTTCGGCAGGGGGGTGGGCTGGTCCTTGTGCATTTTGCCTGCGGCGCTTTCCAGGAATTCAAAGATGACTTTGTTCAAATTGCTGGTCGTGTGTGGGATCCGCAACTTCGTGGTCACGATCCCCACGGAACGTTTACGGTGAAGATCGTTGACCCCCAACATCCCATCACGCACGGCATGAAAGACTTCGAGACGGTGGACGAACTCTATACATGTTTGGCCGGTGAGGTGGCAATCCACATCCTTGCCACAGCGAAGTCGAAAGTGGATGGAAAGGACTACCCCATGGCCTTCGTGCTGGAGGTAGAAAGAGGACGCACCTTCCACTGTGTGCTGGGGCATGATGTGAAAGCCTTTGCGTCGCCGGAAGTCCAGGAGCTTTTGCGGAAGGGTTGCCTTTGGGCAACACGCCGCCTGTGACCTAGATGGGGTCACACCCAGGGAATAGCCTAAGAGCTGGTGTTGGCCGTCTCCAAAATGACGGGAGGCCGCGAAAAGCTTTGGTGCTTGACAAGAGACAAGGGAGTCGATGCGATGCAGATCAGTTTCCATACCGATGCCTTTAACTCCGCTTATTGGAATTTTGAACGGTGTTTGAAATGGGCGGAGGCTAATGATGTCCATTTCATTGAATGTGGCGTGATTGATGGCGTGAGTTGGATTCATGGGTTGGGCTATCAGCCGCACGTTGCCCTGTATGAAGACCCATTGCTCCTGCGGCGAAAAATGGAGAATTACGGCGTTCGGTTCTCACAAATTGATGCTGCCTATCCTCTTTCCGGTCGGGATGGACCGCTTTATGGTGTTCCCTATGTCTTAAAAGCGATTCCCTGGGCAAAGCATGCTGGGTGCCCCCGAATTGCCACCACTGATGGGTTGCATCAACCTCCCGGCATCAGTGACGAAGAGGCCATGGCCCTTATGAAAAGAAGTTACGAGCAGATCATTGAGGTTGCTGAGGCCTATGAAATCACGATCAACATTGAGGTCCACGGCTATTTTACGACCAATCCTGATCGCTTGGCCGAGATGTTGGAGTTCTGTCAAAGTCCTTTCCTGCGGATGAATCTTGACACGGGGAATTCGTTCATCGCCGGACGTGATCCCGTGGAATTCTGCCGACGCTTTCGTGAGAAGATCAACCACGTTCACGTGAAAGATGTCAGTTCTTCATTGGCCGCAGCCGTCCGCGGACAGGAAACCGGCATTGCCGTAAGTCATTGTGCGATCGGCGATGGCGTCAACGCCGAGAACATTCGCCAGGTCTTGATGATCTTGCGGGATTACGGTTACAACGGCCCGCTGAGTATGGAATGCGAAGGGCAAGGCGGTCCTATGATCGAGCGATCGCTTCGCTGGTTGCGGGCGACTTTGCAAGAATTGGGAATTCCCGAAGAAAAGTCCGTCCCGTAAGGAAGGTGGTCATCCGGGGCAAATTGGTGATGTTGTATATCCGTGAAGATCGTCCGTTTGGTTGGCTCAGTTGATTTGGAGGGACCATGTTATGAGTCGTGGCAAGCAGGCGTCTGGTGGTGATTTGTCGCGTCGCGATTTCTTGAAGACAGGGGCCGTGGCCGCGGGGGGGATGGCCTTTGGAACGGCACTCCATCGTGTGGTCCACGCGAGTGGCTCGGACATTATTAAGGTGGGGATGATTGGCTGTGGCGGTCGCTGTAGCGGGGCGGCCGCTCAGGCACTCAATACAGGGCCCGATGTGCGGCTGGTCGCCATGACGGATGTGTTCGAAAGCAAAGTCCAGGCGGCGCTTCAGAATCTCAAGCAGCAATTCCCTGATAAAGTGGTCGTCGATCAAGATCATTGTTTCACTGGTCTGGACGGTTACAAAAAGGTCATCGAGGCCTCTGACGTGGTCTTGATTGCTTGTGCCTCCAAGTATCATCCAATGTACTCGGAAGAGGCCATCAAGGCGGGCAAACACGTCTTCGTCGAGAAGCCCCATGGTATTGATCCGGTGGGTGTTCGCCGAATGCAGGCGGCTTGTGATCTAGCGAAGGAAAAGGGTCTTAGCATTGTGTCGGGCCTGCAAAGCCGGTTTGACATTGGCTGGCAGGAATGCATGAAGCGCATCCATGATGGCATCATTGGCGATATCGTCGCGGTGCAGGCCATGTTCCTTCGTGGGCCGTATCAGGTCATGACCCGCAAACCCGGACAATCAGAAGTCGAGTTCCAATATTGGAACTGGTATCACTTCTGTTGGCTTTCCGGTGATGATGTGCCACAGTCTCTGGTACACAATATGGATCGTGTCAGTTGGGCCTTGAAAGAAGAAATGCCCGAATGGTGCTTTGGCCTCGGTGGTCGGTCGGCCTCCTTTGGCGAAGGGCTTGGCGATATGTACGACCACCAGACGGTTGTTTACGAGTACAAGAGCGGTGCCCGAGTGTATGCGATGTGCCGCACGCAGAACGGCTGCTATGGCAACGCCAGCGATATCATCATGGGGACCAAAGGGACCTGTTATCTCGGCCAAAAACGGATCGTCGGCGAGACGAATTGGCGTTACGAAGGTCCACAAAATAATCCTTACCAGGATGAGCAGCAGGCCCTTTTCGACTCGATCCGGAAGGGCCAGCCCATCAACAGCGGATATCACATGGCCAAAAGCACCATGGTGACAGTCCTGGGACAACTCGCCGTCTATACTGGTCAGGCGATGCGGTTTGAAGACGTGGCCAAGATGGACTTCCAATATCGGCCGACGGTCGAGGAAGCCCGCCTCGATATGGAACCGCCGACGGTTCCCGATGAGACGGGGAATTATCCGTTGCCAAAGCCAGGGATCAGCAGTTTGGAGTGGATTGCCGGGCCACGCCGGACTTGATCATTGAAGGCGGAGCACGGACCGCGTTAATCCCAGTGGCCGTGCCCCGCTAATAACAGACAGGACGATGCCCAAAGGAAAAAGGCCTCCAAATCCAAGGTTTGGGGGCCTTTCCTTGTTAGCATCCGACACCTTGCCTAGGTTTCCCGGCCTTCTGAAAATAGGAGACATTGTCATTTAATGGAAAGCCAAACCAGGGGGCAACCAGGTTATGCTCGCCAAGCTTAAGACATTTACCCTATTGGGAATCGATGCCCTGCCGGTGGTCGTGGAGGTCGATGTCTCGCCATCCGGATTGCCCAAGACTGTGATTGTGGGCTTGCCCGAGGCCTCGGTGCGAGAGAGCACACATCGTGTGGAGCGGGCGATGGTCAATTCGGGCTTTCACCGGGCGAATGCCCGGACCGTGATCAACCTGGCACCCGCGGATCTTCCCAAAGAGGCAGCCTCGTTTGACCTTCCCATTGGCTTGGGGATTCTCGCGGCCAGCGGTCAACTTACCCCAGAACGTTTGGCAGAGTACGCGGTCGTTGGAGAGTTGGCGCTCGACGGGACGCTCCGTCCCGTGCGCGGTGTCCTTTCCATGGCGATGCAATTGAAAAAAGAGGGTGGCTGCCGAGGCATGATTGTGCCCGTCGCCAATGCCCCCGAGGCTGCCATTGTGGAGGAGATCGATGTCATCCCCGTTTCCTCACTCAGTCAAGCCGCCGCATTTCTCTGTGGTGAGATTGACATTCCGCCCCAACCCTCGCGTCTTGAAGAGTTTTTTGATAAAGCCGCGCACTACGAAGAAGACCTGGCAGACGTTAAAGGCCAGGAGATGGCCAAAAGGGCCTTGGTCGTGGCGGCTGCGGGAGGGCATAACCTCCTCATGATCGGGCCGCCCGGCTCCGGAAAAACGATGCTGGCCAGGCGGCTGTTGACGATCCTTCCTGAACTAACGCCCGCCGAATCGATTGAAACCACACGTATCTACAGCGCGGTAGGGAAGGTCAATCCTGAGCAGCCCCTATTGGCGACCCGGCCCTTTCGGGCCCCGCACCACACCATCAGCGACGCAGGACTGGTGGGCGGAGGATCGATCCCCGGTCCCGGCGAAATTAGCCTCGCTCATAATGGCGTCCTTTTTTTGGACGAACTCCCGGAATTCAATCGTCGGACATTGGAGGTGCTTAGGCAACCGCTTGAGGAGCGGAGCGTGACCATCGCACGGGCCAATTTCAGCTCCACTTTTCCCGCCAATTTTATGTTGGTGGCGGCCCTCAATCCCTGTCCCTGCGGCTATCGCAATGATCCTCGGCGGCAATGCCATTGCACCATTCCCCAGATTGAACGTTACATGTCGAAGATCAGTGGGCCTTTGCTCGACCGGATCGATATCCATCTGGAGGTCCCGGCGGTGCCGTTTCATGACTTGATGGCCTCGCGCCCCGGACTTGGCAGCGCGGAGGCCCGGGCCATGGTGACTCAGGCACGAAAGATTCAAATGCAGCGACTTAACGGGACCAAGGCACGCTGTAACGCCGAGATGACGCATCAGCAGCTCCGTCGGTTTTGTCGCCTTAGCCCCGGTTCGAGGGCGCTTCTACAGGCGGCGGTGAACGAATTGGGGCTTTCGGCACGAGCCCATGATAAGATCTTGCGTGTGGCGAGGACCATTGCCGACTTGGAGGGGGCTGAGGAAATCAACGAAATGCACCTCAGCGAGGCGATCCAGTATCGAACCCTCGACCGCAGCTTTTTCAAGTAATGTGAGAAGTTTGGGACCGGTCGTCGGAAAGCCGGAAATCCCTTATAATACCGAAAATTGCAGATCGTGTTTTCCTCACCGAGTCGCGAGTTGCTGTTTCATGCGATGCTGCAATGTATTCTTCCGCCTCGAAGTGGGCGAAATCCTTTTTAAGCAATTGTAAGCATCTTGAGCGTCTATGGCTGATCACGAAGCCGACGAACCCCACGAGTCAGAGCCTTCTAGCGTTTGGTCTTCACGCGAATACCGGATTTATGCCCCCAGTTGGTTGGTGACCGTCCTCGCGGCTCCGATAGAGACGGTCGTTATCGGGATTTATGTTTACGGAAAGACTGCCGATCCCCTTTCCCTGGGGTGGATCGGGTTGGCCAAGGCTGTGCCCATGATCCTCTTGGCCTTGGCCGGGGGACATCTGGCCGACCGTTTTAATCGACAGTGGCTACTCGTAGTGACCGTCATCGGACAGGCCTTCTGTGGGTTTGCCTTGGCCGCCATTGCGTACTATCAGCTTGCCCTCTGGTGGGTCTATGCGATTCTCGTGGTCGAGGCCGCCACACAAGCTCTGGGAACCCCTGCCCGCGCGGCCTTGATTCCCCTGTTAGTATCGCAGCGGCAGTTCAGCCGGGCGGTGGCCTGGAATAGTAGTATCTTTCAACTGGGGACAATGATTGGCCCCGCCGTGGGAGGGATTCTTCTCGGTCGAACCAAAAGTTATGCGCTCGTGTTGGGTTTGGTGGGTGTTGCGCGGGCAATTGCAGTGGTGGGATTCCTCCTCATGCGGCCTCGCAAACAAGAATTCGTCTCCGCCCAAGAGTCCGCGGGCAAAGACATTTGGGACGGGCTTAAATTCGTCTGGAAACACAAGTCTATCCTGGGCGCAATTAGCTTGGACCTGTTTGCCGTGCTCCTCGGAGGCGTGACCTATATTCTGCCTATCTTTGCCGAAGACATTCTGAAAGTTGGCCCTGAAGGTCTCGGCTTTTTGCGGTCTGCGGAGGCCCTGGGGGCCATCACCATGGCCATGATCCTCGCCCACCTTCCACCAATGCGTCATGCGGGTCGTAATATGCTCCTGGCCGTCACGGGATTTGGCCTAGCTACGATCGTGTTTGGGCTGTCCAAAAGCTTTTGGCTTTCCCTGGCGATGATGTTCCTCATCGGGGCTTTGGATAACATTAGTGTCGTAGTCCGGCACACGCTTGTTCAGATGTTGACACCGGACCGAATGCGGGGACGCGTTTCGGCGGTTAATAGTGTGTTCATCGTGATCTCCAACGACCTCGGCGGCCTGGAATCCGGGGTCACGGCGCGTTTTTTGGGTGCTATCGGTTCGGCCATTCTTGGTGGCACGGGGGCAATTGTGGCCGTCCTCATCGCTATGAAGCTTTGGCCGGAACTCACCAAGATTGGCCGACTGGATGACATCCGCACGGTGGAAGAAGGGCTGTCACCTGGCCTTGAACGGGTGGAACCCGTCGCCTGTAGAGAACTTTCCAACAACGTCCAAACTGTGTCAACGGGTTCGGCGTCGCATTGATAATTGCGACCGATTTTGAAGCCCTTAGCGCCTAAGCCATAATCTCCCCTCGCCCATTTGGCAGGAGAGGGGTCAGGGGGTGAGGGTGGCTCGAATTGCTACGGGTTTTCTCAATCGATTCCGAAGATCGCTTGTCCTCACCCCAACCCTCTCCCGGAGGGAGAGGGGGGGACTTTCTGGGATAGACTCTTGGTTACGGCCTCAAGGATAGTTGGCCGGACTAGCGGCAGTGCGAACGACGCCCGAGGGCCTTGATCGCGCTCTTCGTCAAAATGCAAGATTGCTTTTCGCAACAATCGCATCACAATAAGAGTGTGCCAAGATCGTGCGAGAAAGCACGGTGGCTCACAAGGCGAGGCTATCATGCCGCTTCAACCTTGAAGGCTAGCCCGCTGGTGCCTGCTTGAGCTAAAAGAGTCGCCGAAAGCCAACGACCTCTGATTCGCGGTGTCACGATAGGGTCCTACCTATGAGCAACCACAAAAACAAGAGCCAATGGTCGCTCGCTTTTATCCTTGAGGTTGTCATCGGATGTTGCTGCTTACTTGGCTCAATGTCGGTTGCACGGGGCCAGGTCATTGTGCGGCAGTGGGAGTTCAATCGGTCAGGTGACGCGGAAGGCTGGAAGGCTGGGGGGCATCTCAGCGACACCCACGTGGCCGACGGCGTCCTCCGAACCAAGGTCATCGATTGGGACCCGATTTTGGTCCATGATGTCTTTGAGCCACCTCTTCCTGCGACCGCGACGCAGGTGATCGAAATTCGCCTATTTGTCCCCCATGCGGGCCAGGCCGAGTTCTTTTGGACCAACACGACAGAGGGCCAGTACGGTGGTTTTGCTCCGGGAAAGGAGACCCCCTTTGCCGTCAAGCCAGGGTGGAATACCTATCGGGTACAGCCATTTTGGCAGGCGGAGGGGAAAATCGTGCGATTGCGGTTCGATCTCCCTTCGCGAACAGCCAATGAAGAACCATCAGAGTATCAGATTGATTACATTCGTATCTTGGAATTGGCGGGTGAGGGTCCTCCGGGGCCTGCCGAATGGGATTTCGCGCAGGGGCTAGCGGGGTGGCAACTAGAAGGGGATGGCAAACTGTGGTGGGAAAACGGTTGCCTGAACGCTGAGGTTCAACCTGGGACAAGGTTGGTGGCCCCGCCGATTCAAGCGGATGCCGATCAACTGGCTTTTGTCGCCATGGAAATGGCCGTGGACCAGCCGGGAAGTGCCCGCCTGATTTGGGCTTCTGGAAAGGTCAATGGGCAGCAGTCCACTGGTTTTACTTTACGGGCCGGGGAACGGTTCGCCGTGTACAATCTCCCGGTCGCAGGAACGTCGAACTGGAAAACCCCGGTGATCTACTTGGCTTTGGAGCTGACCAGCAATCATCGTCCGGTAAGATTGCGCCTCAAATGGTTGAAACTCAGTGAAGAGCCAGGTGGGCCGCCGGACCTTGAGTTGGAGCGTTTCTTTGTGAAGGACGCCCTTCCCAGGGTGGACAAGGTCTGCAATGTTGTGGCTCATGTCACAAATCGCGGGGGAGAACCAGTTCGAGATGTTCGCGCCGAGCTTATCCTACCCGATGGAGCGGAGTTTGTTGATTCGGCGTCTCCGCTAAGACATTTGGCGGAGTTGGAATTCGGAGAGACAGAAGCCCTCGTTTGGAAAATCAAAAATCGTCGAGTTGGCCCCGTTTCTCTGCGGTTACGTATCGTTTCGCCAGAACTCGAAGAATATGAGTGCCAGGAAGAGTTCCTGCCGGACTTAAGACTTCCGCGACAGGATTACGTGCCGGAGCCCAAGCCCGTACGTGGGCCATTTGAGGTGGGCGTGTACTATTTCCCAGGGTGGGGTCGGCCAAGCTCGTGGCAACCGATCGAGCACTTTCCTGAACGGCGTCCCGTGCTGGGCTTCTATCGGGAAGGCCTGCCGGAAATTGCCGATTGGCACATCAAGTGGGCCGTGGAGCATGGGATTACATTTTTCTGCTACGACTGGTACTGGAGGCAGGGAGAGCGTCGATTAGAGCATGCCCTCCATGATGGTTTCTTCCAGGCACGATACCGCCACCTGATGAAGTTCTGCCTCCTTTGGGCGAATCACTTTGGGCCTGGTGAACACAGTGCCGAGGATAATGAGCGCGTCTGTAAGTATTGGATCGACAACTACTTCCGTCGGCCAGAGTATTTCAAAGTTGAAGGTCGGCCGTTGTTGGTGATCTTCTCCGTTCACTCGATGCAGCGGGACTTGGGGATCGAAGGCACGCGGAAAGCCATCGAGTTATGGCACCGCATGACAGAGGAAGCCGGGGTGGGCAAGATTCTGGTGGCCGGTTGTGGGACCCCGGCCAACCTTAAGCAGATGAAAGAGATGGGCTTCGATGCGGTGACGGGCTACAACTGGCCCAGTTGTGGCATTCAGGACCGAAATTGGGTCCCTTTTAGCGAAGTGGCTGCCAACTACGACGCACTGTGGTGGCGCCCGCTGGCGGAGGCCGGAGCCATGCCCGTGATTACCCCCGTCAGCGCGGGCTGGGATTCTCGTCCCTGGCATGGCGACCGTGCCCTGGTCTTGACTGACTGTACTCCGCAAGCATTTCAGCAGCATTTGGAGGACGCCAAGCGATTTATCGAAGAGACGGGTCAGCCTCGTGTTCTTCTCATCGAGGCCTGGAATGAGTTTGGCGAGGGTTCCTACTGTGAACCGCACAAGCAGTACGGTTTCGGTCATCTAGAGGCAATCCGCAAGGTCTTCGCCACGGATAGTCAACCGCCCCTTCATTATGGTCCAGAAGATGTTGGCCGACCGCTGTTGGAATTCCGTGATCTGGAAAAGCCGGTTTCGCGGACCCAATGGAACTTTGACACACCGGGTCAAGATGAAGGATGGAAACCTCTAATGGGGCTAACGGATGTGACGGTGGCGAACGGTGTTCTAGCCGCCCGGACAATCAGCGGCGACCCGGCGTTTCACTCCTCGACAAAACTCAGGGCCAAGGACTTCGCCGGTATCGAAATTACGATCGCCATGCGGTCATCGAAGCCGACCGATATCGTGCAACTCTTTTGGGCAACGTTGAGCAATACCTATCGGGAAGAGGCCAGTGTGAGAACCACCGTCGTCTGCGACGGTAAGATGCGGACCTATCGACTGGACCTGGCCGGCCATCCTCTGTGGCGAGGCGTTATCACTGGTTTTCGGCTCGATGTCGGTTCCCAACCCGATGCAGAGATCAAGATTGATTCGATCCGCCTGATCCGCAGCGCGTCCGAGGCCTTTGAGAATCTCCGCCGCGCGATCGATGATCTGATCGCCACGTTCGGCGCGTCCTATCCTGAGGGCCAAGAGTTTCGCCGCCGTTTGGATGAATTGGAACAATTGCACAGAAAAGGACAGCCGGTCGAAAAGGCGTTGAGCGAGTTACAAAGAAAGGCCCTTTTGGCCAATCCCTTGTTAGATTTTGACCGCCTCTTGGTGTTGAAACGCAAGCGGGGACAGCTCGGATTGCCCACCAATCATCAGTGCAATTCTTGCCTGGACCAGACAGGTTACGATAACGAGCTTGCAATTTTTTCATGGAGGGATGGTACTCTCAAGACGCTTTACCGGCCTCCCCAGGGTTTTTACGTCGGTGAGGTTGACCTTCATTGGGACGCTGACCGCCTGCTCTTTACAATGCCCACTGGTCAAACCTGGCAGATTCACGAAATGCGTCTCGATGGGACAGGTCTGCGGAGGGTCTCCCGAGAAGAACCTGGGGTCGATAACTTCGATGCCTGTTACCTGCCGGACGGCGGAATTGCGTACGCCTCGACCGCCGCTTTTACGGCGGTTCCCTGTTGGCATGGGCGAGAGCGAGCTTGTGCAATTTTTCGGATGGAGGCCGACGGTTCAGGGGTTCGGCAACTTTGTTTCGATCAGGACCTCGATTTGCACCCGGCCGTCCTGCCAAATGGCCAAATCATTTTCAGTCGCTGGGACTACACTGGCATCATGCATATTTACCTTCGCCCATTAATGGTGATGAACCCCGACGGTACACAGCAACGGGCGATTTACGGATCGAACTCCTATTATCCCAATGCCCTTTATTTCCCCAGGGCGGTGCCGGGCCAAGCCTCAAAACTCGTCGCCATTTTGTCAGGTTATCATGGGGTCAATCGAGCCGGGGACCTTGTTCTGCTTGATTACGGCCGTGGTTGGCACGAGGCAAAGGGGATTGTCCATCGGTTTATGCATGGGCGAGAACCGATCGAGCCGATCATCCGCGATGACCTCGTTGGGCCGAACTGGCCAAAATTCCTCCACCCATATCCCTTGAGCGAAAACTACGTCCTGGTTTCTGCCCAATTACACCAGAAAGGTGGCTGGGGAATTTACCTGGTCGATCGCTTCGATAACATGATCCCGATCCTTGTCGATGAGCAATACGATTTCTTCGAGCCGATCCCCATTCGCAAGCAGCCACGCCCCCCTGTGATTCCACCCCGGGTCGATTTGTCTGATCCCACGGCGGTGGTCTTTCTCCAGGATGTGTATCGTGGCCCGGGTTTGAAGGGAGTCCCTCGGGGGACGATCAAGAACCTGCGGATTGTCGCCTATCATTGGGGATTTCCCGGGATGGCTGGCCCGGACAAGGTAGGGCGAGCCGGTCCGTGGGATGTGATGCGAATCTTGGGGACGGTCCCTGTCGAGGAGGACGGCTCGGCGCTGTTTCGTATCCCTGCCAATACTCCCATCGCCATCCAAGCCCTCGATGAAAATGGGGCGGCGGTGCAGATCATGCGAAGTTGGTACACGGCGATGCCGGGCGAACAAACGTCCTGTATCGGATGTCATGAGCCACCGACGGAGGCCCCCCAGCAATTGACCCGACTAGTCGGAATGCGGGAACCGGTGGACATCAAGCCTTGGTATGGGCCGCCGCGAGGATTTGATTTCGAACGAGAGATCCAACCGGTTTTGGACAAATATTGCGTGGGCTGTCACGACGGCCAGGGTAATGATGGCGGGAGGCTTGATCTTCGGGCCTTGCGGTTTCACCCCGACTATCAAGGGTTGCCGCTCTCCCAACTGGGGGCCAGCCGTCTTTGGCCGGAGGTGGCAGCACTTTTGCCTTCGTGTGAGCCACCACATCGCCTCCTGGGTAACAAACGGTATCCCTACACTCCGGCGTATGAGGCCCTTATTCCCTTTGTGCGTCGTGTCAATATTGAGGACGATGTTTACCTCTTGAATCCTTGCGAATATAGTGCCGATACGAGTGAACTAATTCAGATGCTGAAAAAAGGGCATTACGGTGTCGAACTCGACCCCGAAGCTTGGGACCGTCTGCAAACCTGGATTGATCTAAATGGTCCCTGTCATGGTCGCTGGGGCGTGGTCTGTCCTGTACCGCAGGAGGCCAACAAAAAAAGGTTGGCCATCCTGAAACAGAGTGGTGGTCCCGACATCGATCCCGAAGAGTTGCCGGATATTCGGTTCGACTCTCAGGTGGCGAAGATACCTGAGAGAACGACAAGGGAACGTCCGCCGCGTCCGCAACTGGACACATTTCCGCTGTCACCGGATGCGGCTTTGGCCCGTCAACAGGAAAGACCGTGGACAATGACGATCACAGTCAGCCCTGGGATTGACCTGGAATTGGTGCGGATTCCCTCAGGTCGGTTTGTGATGGGTGATCCAAGCGGCGATGATGATGAAAATCCTGCCTGCGTGGTTTCGGTGGAAAAGGACTTTTGGATCAGCCGTTACGAAATCACCAACGAGCAATACCGCTGCTTTGATCCCGCGCATGACTCTAGGGTGTTTACCAAGCGGTCGATAAACGTGAATGGACCGGGCGTGGCGATGAACGAGGCAAAGCAACCTGTGGTTCGCGTCTCATGGGAAGAAGCGATGTCATTTTGCCGATGGTTGAGCGAACGGACGCATTTGCGGTTTCGGCTGCCCACCGAAGCAGAATGGGAATACGCCTGTCGGGCGGGGACAGCCACCGCGTTCTTCTTTGGGGACCGGGATAGCGATTTCTCCCAATACGCAAACCTGGCGGATGCCGCCATTGAACGCATCTACACAACGACGGGTGGCGTCGTCGTGTTACAGCCAATTCCTGCAGATACCAGGTGGGATGACGGTGCTATTGCGACGAAGCAGGTTGGATCATATCGGCCTAATGCGTGGGGCCTGTATGATATGCATGGAAACGCCGCCGAATGGACTCTGAGCCTTTATCGACCCTATCCATATCGTGAAGATGACGGACGAAACGATCTCACCGTAAGCGGGTTTAGGGTTGTCCGCGGAGGATCGTTCTATGATCGGCCACAACGGGCCCGCTCCGCCTTCCGGCTCTTCTATCGCCAATGGCAAAGGGTTCACAACGTGGGCTTTCGCGTCGTGTGCCAGATTCAGGACCAAAGCGATCTGCCCGTGGCACTTAGGAGCCTATCTCAATAAGCCCTCTTCTCCCTCCGGGAGAGGGTTGGGGTGAGGGCAAGCGAACGTCAGAATCAATTGAGAAAACCGGCATCGATTCGATCCACCCTCACCTCCGACCCCTCTCCTGCCGAACGGGCGAGGGGAGATTATGGGATAGGCTCCAAGCTCGACTTTTGCCCTTTTTGGAGACCTTTTGTGACCAGTTGGGCTATACAAAAGAGAGCTGGGGCGGTGGAATGGGTGCTGACACTCGCGCAATGTCCATCGCAGGGAGGCTCCCATGGCCAGTACGTCAGGAAGGCTCGGGGGAAGAACTCGCCTCCCCATGGCCAACGCAAGCAGGAACACCGGCGGCGTCGGCCCAGCAAGCATAGCCCTCGGCGTATGCTGCGGCCGGCACCGCTGCTGGGGCAGATCGAACGGATCGTCGGTGCCCTGTTGGCCTTCTTTACCTGTGCGTTCACCCGGCCCACCTGGCAGCGGTTCGTGGTCCTGTTGTGTGCCGCCATTTTGACCACCGGATGCCGGACCATCACCAACTTGCTGCGTACAGTGGAGGGGCTGGCGACCAGCGATCCCTCCAGTTACCACCGCGTGCTGAGCAAACGCTGCTGGTCCCTGTGGCGTTTGGGCCGAGCCTTGGCAGGGTTCATCTTCAGCCGTTGGGTGCCCGAGGGAACGATCGTTCTGGTGGGTGACGACACGGTGACCAAAGGCAAGGGCAAAAAGGTCTTTGGCAAAGGTTGTCACCGCGATGCGGTCCGTTCGACCCATGCGTTCACGGCCTATCGCTGGGGGCAGAAGTGGGTGGTGCTGGCCGTGCTGGTGAAGTTTCCCTTTGCCCGGCGGTTCTGGGCCTTGCCGATCTTGGCCGTGTTGTCTCGCCTGGAGGAGGCCAACCGGGCCTCCGGCCGGCGGCACAAGACCCCCGGAGAATTGATGCGGCAGATGCTGGCGGTGCGGCTGCGTTG
>JAKPII010000115.1 GCA_029549885.1 Planctomycetota bacterium | reverse complement strand
GAAGGAGTATCGGCTTTTGATGCTTTGGTGGCCGTGGCCGTCGAAGATCATGTCAATCTCTTGGCGACCATGCTTTCCAAAGAGCTGGGCGTATCGGAAGTGATCGCAAAACAATCACGAGAGGATTACGTCCCGTTGGCTGTCAGAGCCGGTGCTGATGCGGTGGTGGTGCCCCGTTTATTGATGGTCGGCACCGTCCTGCGTTTAGTCAGGGGATCGGGGATCATCTCTATGGCTCTTCTCCAAAGCGGTGCCGAAACGCTGGAGTTTTCGGTCACGGAGAACTGCCGGATTGCCGGTCGCAAGTTGCGCGAGGTTGACTTCCCCAAGAAGGCGCTTGTTGGAGCTATCGTCCGCTCAGGGCGGGTGATCATCCCAGGTGGTGAGTCCTTTGTGGAAACGGGTGATCGGGTGATCGTCTTTGCGGCGGCCGATGCGGTCGACGATGTAGCCTCGCTGTTTCAAGGAAACGGCGACACAGGTCTTCGTAGAGAGTCTCCCTTCCCGGAATAAGACATCGGGGGTTGCCTGTACATGAACGTCCGTGCAGTCTGCCGGATCTTGGGTTCGGTTTTGCGCATCTTCGGAGCCACGATGTTGGTTCCTTTCGTCGTTGCCCTGGTCGCTCGTGAATCTGATGCTTCTAGCTTTGCTATAGGTGCCGCGGCGTGTATTCTTGCGGGTGTGGTGCTGAGACACTGCGGGAAAGACGATGACATCCGACCCAGGGAAGCTTTTTCCATCGTTACCTTCAGCTGGCTGTTGGCAGGGTTGTTTGGGGGCCTGCCTTTTTGGCTGTCAAAGAGTCTGCCCACCTACGTTGACGGCGTGTTCGAGGCTATATCCGGAATAACCACTGCGGGAGCAACCGTCTTTGCCCGTGTGGAGGGAGTACCTAAGGCTACCATCCTGTGGCGGAGTCTGCTACATTGGTTAGGTGGCATGGGCTTTGTGGTTCTGTTCGTTGCTGTGTTACCCAGACTCGGGGTGGGCGGTCGCCGTTTGTTTGAGGCCGAGGCCCCGGGACCGGTTTCCGAACGTCTTAAGCCCCGAATTCGCCAAACCGCCGGAGTGCTATGGGGGATATATGTGGGTCTGACCGCAGCTTTGATCCTCCTACTCCTTCTCGGCAAGATGAGCTTGTTTGAAGCCGTCGTTCACGCTTTCAGTACTCTGGGCACGGGAGGTTTTTCGAGCCGCAACCTCAGCATCGAAAGCTTCAACAGTCCCTATGTGGAGTTGGTCCTTCTCGTGTTCATGGTCCTTTCGGGCGTCAATTTTGCGGTTCACTACCGATTCTTAAGAACCGGGACCAGGCGCGGATTTTGGCGCAACGAGGAGTTCCTGGTCTATCTAGGTATCTTGTTTGTCTGCAGCTTCCTGGTCAGCCTGGATCTTTGGGCGGAGTTGGGGATCAGGCCCTCTGAGGCGATGCGACTGGGCAGCTTCCAGGTAGTCTCCATCATGACCACTACCGGATACTCATCAGCCGATTTTTCCGCCTGGCCTTCGTTGTCTAAGCTAATCCTGTTGTTACTTATGTTTGTGGGCGGAAGCGGCGGTTCAACCGCAGGTGGCATCAAGGTCGCCCGGGTGATTGTGGCGGCGAAGTACATATACAGGGAGTTGCTGCGGTTGGTGCATCCGCGCGCCATCCGGCATGTCACTCTTGACGGTCAGGCCCTTGATGAGAAAGTAGTCAGTGCCGCCTTGGGATTCATTACGGCCTATATGATTCTTTTTATGCTTGGAACACTGGCCATGGCCGGCTTCGGTCTGGAACCGTTGATTGCTATGTCATCGGTGGCGGCTGCTTTGGGAAATGTAGGTCCCGGCTTTGGCCCGTTGGGTCCGCACGGGAATTACGCGACCCTGCCACAAGCGGCAAAAGTGCTGCTGAGTGGATTGATGCTCGTCGGCCGTTTGGAGATCTTCACTGTATTGGTTCTTCTTT
>JAKPII010000086.1 GCA_029549885.1 Planctomycetota bacterium | reverse complement strand
GAAGGATGACGCTTGCCGGTCGGGCTCGGCGCCATCCCTTTTCAAAAGAAGGCGAATGCGGTTTGGAACCAACCGCTTGGATTTGGACCTATTTGCTCTACCTCAACACTTCGTTGATCACCGCTTGGATACGATCCCGTGTGACCAACAAAGCACTGCGAGGATCTTGGGTTCCCTTCCCCGCGGCCTCAACCGCCTCTCCGATCAGATTGCGGGCCCAGGTGTAGTCGATTCCGGGCACCAACTGGCTGGCGTTGAATACCGTGTAGTTCGTCGCCGCCATCAAAACGTCCCAGTAAGGATTGGCGGAGTAGTTGTGAGGATGCTGGTTAATACGAGGCGATGCGGCCAGACGGTTCTGTTGATGCACAAACCACCCGGCGCCGTCAGGCTCGATGGCCAGCCACTTGATTAGCTCCCAGGCCTCTGCTGTCTGCTTGCAGTGAGCGGACATGTTGTATCCCCAACTCGGATGGACGCGAGTGCGAGGGGTGGTCTGACCGTCCGGCTGCGGCAACAGTGCTATGGCCACGGGAAAATCGGGATAGGAACTCACGATTTGATAGTACAGATGCTCCTGATCCAGACGAATGGAATGCTGGCCGCTTTGCAGATTTCCTCCGAAAGTCATCGATTCAGCCGCCGACCCGATCGTACGTTCTGCGAAGTCGATCATCCACTCCAGGGTTCTAACCGCCAATTCGAAATCCGGCAAGACGGTGCGCATGGCTTTATCGTACAAGCCGGAGCCTTGTTGCTCGACAAAAGCCTGGAGATTCAGCTGACGCAGGCTGTGGGAATTGCCCAAGATATTGACTCCCAGTCTCTCCAATCGCTGATCGGGACCTCGACGCGTCCGACGCTTGGCGGCCTCTTGGAATTCCGAGTGATAGCGCGGTGGGTTGTTGGGATCAAGTCCTACCTCGGCAAAGTGCTCTTTGTTGTAGTAAATCAGATGGTTCCCCGTGCTGATCAGTAACGGCAAGTAGTAGGTCCTCCCCTGATACTGAATCATCTCCGCCACCACGGGGTAGATCAACTGTCCAAGGTCTTTGCCGTCCGCTTTGATGAACGGATCAAGAGGCTGGAGAAAGGCTGCCAGCCCATACAGCTCATTAAGGTAGTTCATGGCCACATCAGGCCCACTGCCTGAGGCCCAAGCCACCTTGACCTTCTCGAAAAACTGTGAAGGGTCCAATACGATATCTTCAACCTTGATGTCCGGATTGTTCCGTTCAAAACGATTGAGGACTTCCCGCAACAGCGGTTGCCTGGTCCCCGTCCACACGTGCCACAGCTCGAGGGTTATCTCGCTGCCTTGCGACACGCAATTTAAGAACAAGAACACGGACATGACGATCAAAAGGATCGTCACGGAAAAACGCCTCATGGACATCCAATTCCCCCTCCTGATTAAGCGCTAAACACCAAACCCCCGCGAAAGGGGTGCACATATCCTGTGCTCCGTCAAACGGCTCTTTTTTCGAACACACCTCCTTCTCGCACTATTCTCTGTACGTCATTAGGCACGAATCATAGGTGTCCTTCACAAAGAGCTTCACATTGTCATGCAACTGCGGGTCAAAACGGAAACGGAAGCCAACGACGCCGCGCTGCCCCGGACGCAAACCTTCGGGATGGTCAACGAAGGCCTGTTTCAGACCATGGGCCTGCCCACCCACACAGAGCAGGCCAGAAACCGGGACTGGACGTGGGAGAGCGTAATTGAGTTGGGTAGAAAGCTGTCGAGAGACGTTGACGGAGACGGTCGAGCGGATGTT
>JAKPII010000085.1 GCA_029549885.1 Planctomycetota bacterium | reverse complement strand
TGTTGTTCCCATCCCCGAGGCTCACGGTGTCACACTTGATCAACAAAAGCACCCGACCGCGTCTCCGTCGAATCCCGCGGATAGCGATTCCGAGTAGGACGTTCCACATGAGGTGCGAGCATCCGTGGCCGTGACTCGGTGAGGTTCCCCCGCGCGGCGTGTGCCGTGTTCCCATTTCACCTTTGGGCACAGGCAATTTGCTTGACCTGTCTATAAAATCTTTGTAGATTGGCTAGCGGTGAGGTACCTATCGAAAGGGCAAACCTGCGTTCGCGCGGGCCAGTTTGCGGTGCTGATTGGGTGTCGCCAGTCTAGTCTTGGAGGCCGAGGTTATGTTTCGATCAAAAAGAGCTTTTACGCTTGTCGAATTGCTGGTTGTGATCGCGATCATTGGGATTCTTGTCGCCATGCTCCTTCCGGCGGTTCAAGCAGCCCGCGAGGCTGCGCGAAGGTCGCAGTGTACGAATAATCTAAAACAACTCAGTTTGGCACTCTTGACGTATCACCAGGCTGTGGGAAGATTCCCACCCCCCGGCATCAGCAGTAACCAGGTTTCGTGGTGGGTCCTAATTCTGCCCTATCTGGAGCAGAAACCACTTTATGATCAATTTGACTTCAAACAAGGTAATTGGAATCAACCCGAGAAACTCCGAGTTGCCGCCGTTGCCGTTCCCGTCTTCTTTTGCCCCAGCAGCACCGATGATGAAGATCGGCGATCCGGCCATAGCTCTGAAGTCTACCCTTCGGGTGGGCCACGGGTGTTCACCGCTCACTATTTTGGCGTGCTCGGGCCAAACGGCACAAATAACTATGTGTCACCACCAGTGGCCTATAAGTGCACCGGTTTGACAGAAACATTCGGCGGATATTGCACACAGGGTTCGTTTTTGTATCCGACGGGGTTGGATGTTGCAAGCGTGCGGGATGGTACATCAAATACACTGTTTATCGGCGAGATCGCATGGCCTGGCATGCCGTATTATCGGGCCTTCACACGCGGCTATTATTGGGAGAGTAGTCGAGGAACTTTGCTGCTATTTGCGAAGAACGTGCAATACCCGATCAATTCCAGAAACACCACCACTTGGAACAACACATCCTTCGGTAGCCTCCACCCCGGCGGCGCCCATTTCGCCATGGTTGACGGCTCAGTACGGTTTTTTAGCCAGTACACAGACCAAAACGTCTATATGGCCCTTGCTAGCCGCAACGGCGAAGAGGCGGTCTCCATGCCGCAATGAGGGTAACCATCCTCGAAGCTCAGTCTGACCTCATTGGGGACGGTGGAAAACTACGAAAACTCTGCGTGATCTTTTTGTCCGCGTTGGTGTTTTTCCAAAAAAGGCACAGAATATGGATGGAAATACTCGCATTTTATGGCGTCCAGCCTTAATTTGTTCCTCTTTGTTCTTGTTGACCGTGTTTGTGGCAGGTTGCGGCGAGCGGCCGCCAACGTTGTATCATGTTTCTGGGAGCGTTACCTTCAACGGCAAACCTGTTCCGGCGGGTTCGGTGTTATTCGAACCGGACACAACGAAAGGGAATACAGGGCCGGCGGGATTTGCCAAAATCAAGAACGGAAGATACGACACCCGTGATGGTGGGCGGGGAACGATCGGGGGACCTCATATCGTTCGGATCACAGGACTGGATGGAATACCAGCCGAGGAACTGCCAGAGGGGGCGCCTTTGTTTCCGGAATACACCAAGGCCATCGACTTACCCAAGCAAAATAGCACTCAGGATTTTGATGTCCCGGCAACTGGTCCAGCGCAAGGAGGTCGTGGCGGAGGTGGTACATCCGGCGTGTGAATGGTCGTCTGCACTAGAGGGCACCACGACTAGTGTTGGCACAACTATCGGTCGATGGTCCTCTCGCGAGAATAGGCCTCCACGGGTTTCGCATCGGGCAACCACCGCGTGATCCCACAAATGCTTTTGGGCAATCTAGTTGAACAGGCGTTGGTGCCATACCCCCGGGGACTTTTCTTTGGTTTATA
>JAKPII010000082.1 GCA_029549885.1 Planctomycetota bacterium | reverse complement strand
GGAGCTAAAACGTGTCTCATCTCCCTGCTGATGAGCGGACGGCGATTTCGGCGGATGAGTTCTTAGCATTGCATCGCCAGGTTGCGGCTCTCATCTCGCTGGGTCTACCTATCGAACGCCACTTGGCAGGCTGGAATCGTCGCTAGGGGCGTCGCTTGAAGCGAGCAACTCGTCAAGTAATAAGTAGCCTGCAAAAAGGCCAGACGCTTAGTGAAGCGCTCTCTCAGGTGGATAAGGACCTCGCACCGGTTTATCGGGCGGTGCTGGAAGCCGGTATGGCGAGCGGACGACCGGGAATGGCCCTTCAGGAATTAACAGAGTGTGGGCAACGGATTTTGGGAATTCGTGATTTGCTGCTTTCGTCCCTTTATTATCCGTTAATTGTGTTTCTTGTGGCCTGGGCCGTGGTCATCCTCTACCTGCTTGTGCCGTTTCCGGTTCTCCATGAGGTCATCATCTCCTGGAATGGCGAAAGCGTGGTTTTTGACTGGCTCAATCAAGCCCGCGCGACGATGCATTATTGGGGACCGATCGGCCCGGTGGTGATCTTGTTGCTCTTTTTGTTGTGGCGATTTCAATTGAGAAAGTCGAAGCTGCTGATTCCATGGCGGGCCGCGGCTCGATTGGGGTGGTTCCCGGGTGTGCGACGGCTTATCCAATGGCAGCAAAACGTTGTCCTCTCCGATATGTTGGCCTTAATGACTCGGCAGGGGGTGCCGCTGGATCGTGCCGTGCGTTTGGCGGGGGCGATTTTTGCGGACCCAAAAATGGAGCGGGAATCAGGCGCGATGGCGGACGCCATTGCCGCTCAAGACTGGCAGCGGGTTCTTGAAGTCAGAGGTGCGCGGCGGATCCCCATGTCCATCCGCTTGGCCATTGTTGAGGGGGTGCGTTCAGGAAGACTTGAAGACGCCCTGATGCGTGTCTGGCAGCATTGGAGGCGGCAAAGCTGGCGTCAGGACGTTTGGATTAGGACAATCGCTGTGCCACTGGTGGTCGTGGCCTTCGGTTGCGTGTGCGTGCTGATTGTTGCTTTAACGTTTTGGTGGCCGTGGCTTCAAGTGATGTTTCAGATGTTCAGCTTCCGTCCGTGACGCGGTGAGCTTCGGGAAACGGCCAGGTTGTCTCTTCAGGCAAGAAAGGTCTTTAGTTGGGAGGGAAGGCCATGGCGAAAGCTCGTTTCTGCGAAACGTGTGGCGATCCCATCGAGGAAGATTGGTGGATGAAAAGCGAATACATGATGGAAGCGGGGCAAATAGCGCGGGCCGCCCGATAGTGTGAGGACTGTGGCCGGGAGATTATCCTCGGACAACTGCATGCGCCTCGTTCCGAGCAGCAGCGGTGGTCTCGCCTGGCATCGGACGGCGGTTGGGGGAAGCCGCCTTTGGAAAATGATACCCACGATGAATGATGTCCTGTATGTTTGGCTGACGCCGGTGTAATGTTAGGAGACACGTGGCGGTAGTCATGGGTAATCAACCATTGGATTTCGAACCGGGTGCCAACTGGGACGTGATCTCTGACGCCCTCGGTCGAACAGTTGAGGCGAACTTACCGCTTCCCACGACACTGCGGGCCTTGGCCGCCGACCTGGACGACAGAAGGACGGCGTCAGCGCTCAAGAGGATTGCTGCCCGAATCGAGCGGGGCGAATCACTGGACGCCATTTTTTCCAAGGAGAAATCGACGAAATCCAGGCCGGTGGGGCAACTCCTTCATGCAGCCTCTTTGACCCCCCAACCTTCCGAAACGCTAAACCGATTCGTGACCATCATGGAGGATTACACGTCCAACCTCCGGAATCTTCGGACGGCCCTCAGTTATCCGTTTCTCTGTCTCACGCTGGCGCTCTTTGGCGCATTTGTTATCAGTGCAGGGTGGTTGCTTCCCAACGCAAGAGATATCGTCGCTATGGAAGAGGAGCTTTCCCTAACCCAGCCTGTCAGGCTGAGGATTGAATTGATGTGGGCAGGTAATTTGGTTTCTCTCTTAATCGGCATTCATGTATGGGGCATCGGCCTTCTGATCATCCTCGGGCCGGTACGGATGTCACGTTTCTCGCTGACTTATCAGTTACCCATGTTGGGGAGGTACTACGCCTATCTGAACTTAAGCCTTTTTGCCAAAGTGATGGCCCATTTGACGCAGTCGGGCGTGGAATTGTCAAAGGCCCTGGAAGCCGTTGCAGGACTCGTTTCATACCCCCGCCTGCGGCGTGCTTTGAAAGAGGCAGCGGCGAAGGCTGCCGAAAGCGCAACGGTCGACGAGATCGTGCGCACTGATCAGCGTTTTCCGGCAACGTTACGGACGTTCGTAACGCAATCAGGAAGCAAGCTTTCGTTGTCGGACCGCTTTCTGGCAGCGGCGGACTTTTTTGAGGACCGGGCACGCGCGCTCTGGCATGCCGCACCGGTTTTATTGATGGTGTTTGCCATCCTGGGATTAATTATGCTTTGGATGACCTACGCCATTCCTCTCATGATGTGGATTTACTGGATCCAGCTGCTTTCTGGCCTAGCGGGATGACGGTCATGTTTTATGAGAAAGTGGCGGCGATGGCGGGATTGTGTGTGTTGGGATTGGTATTGCTAGACCTGTCCCGCACGCGCAATCTACCGCTCTCGAGACAATTGAGCTGGGGAAGGGTATGGCTCCGCATATTCGGATGGGCATGTTTATTTGTGGGGGGATTTTTCGTCGGCAACGTTTTTTTAGCAGGATATTCACTGGTTATCATCCTGGTGGTTGCGGCAGCGGTTTCGGGACGGACGCCGTCTTGGGGAGGACAGGAAATCTGGGTGACGATTGCAGCCGGGATTCGTCATCAATTGCCGATTCCATCACTTGTCGAAGCGGCCGTGGAAGAATCTGGCCAAGCCGCACGGTACCGCCAATTACTGGCGAGACTTCGCGCCGGAATGCCCCTGGAAGAGCTGGTTCGGAGGTTGCGGATAGGGCGTCCTGAACGAACTGCCTTGGCTCTCGCCACCAAGACGGGACGATTTGATGAGGCCATTGAGAAGGCTCGAGAATATCGCTCAGCAATGTGGGATGTGGAAGAGCTGTTTACAGGGCGGATGCTCCTTCTGCTATTGCTGTTGCAGGGGGTTCCGGCGGGTGCATTCATGTTCGCAAGAATATCGGGACATTTCGGACTCATTCTGAAAGATTTTGGGTTGGATGCCCAGACAGCGGCAACCCGTTTTGGCTTGGGGGTTCCCGCGTGGTTTTTCTCGCCGGGGTTGTTGACATACCTTTGGACGGCGGTCAGCTTTGGTATTGTGGTTGGTATTTTGCTTTACTGGCTTGGTGGTCGCGGTATCCTGGCTGACTTTTGGCCATGGTCGCGGTGTTCGCTTCGATCGCGAAGTCTGATCCTCATGACATTAGGGCAGGGGGTTCGGTCAGGGTTGTCTTTTACGGAAATCTTCGATGTCCTCGTCAATCATCCTCCCACATTGGGAATTCGCGGACGACTGTTGAGGACACTGGAGGCCATGTTTCGCGGTGATGACCCCTGGGATGCCATGCGGAAAAGCGGTATCCTTTCGCCGGCGGACAAGGACCTTCTGGCCGCGTCACAACAGCTTGGAGAGTTGCCACTGAGCTTGGAAACGTTGGCCAGGTTGCACCGCGATCGCTACAGCGCGGCCCTTCGTTGGTGGGCCGTCATCGGCTACTTGGCGATCGTCACGTTATTCGTCTTAGGAGCAATGATTGCGTACGCATGTTGCCTTGGGACGCTTTTGGCAATTATTTTCTGCCTAATGTGAGTAGCTTGACAGCCTTGCGGAACGGAAATGTTGCTGAGAGTCTATCCCAAAGAGTCCCCCCTCTCCCTCCGGGAGAGGGTTGGGGTGAGGGCAAGCGAACGTGAGAATCGATTACGAAAACCGGCAGTGATTCGAGCCACCGTTACCCCCGACCCCTCTCCCTCCGAACGGGTGAGGGGAGATTAGATTGGCTCTTAGTATTTGATTGAATGTGAAGCAACCAATGGTCAAGACATGCAGTCGAAGGATCAGCCAAGAACGTCACAGTAGGCTTGAACGTCGCTTTGCCGTGACGACCATGGAGATCATCGTGGCGATGTTTCTCCTGGCGACCTTGGCAATGATTGCCAGCCAAATTATCGCCACGGTCGTTCAAACTCGGGTCGAGCAGCGAAAACGGGCCTTTGCCTTGCAGGAGGCAGGAAATGCCATGGAAGAGGCCTTCCTCTTATCCTGGCAAGAACTGAAACCGGGGCAAAGCCGGCAGTGGACGTGCTCGGACACGGCCGCCAAGATTTTGAAAAACGCCAAAGTGACGCTGGTCACGGAGGCCACGCCGGATGACAATACCCGGCGGCTTGTCGTGTGTGTCGAATGGTCATCCGGCGGTGGGAGGGAGCCGCAACGGATTCAACTTGTGGCGTTTCGGCATCGCGCTGCGAGATCAGAGGAGGCCGCGGCGGCGCGTGAGGCAAAGGGGACCGAAAAGGGCATTGCGGCAAGTGAGGAGAAATGATCGTGAGCAACAAACGGCGGGGATATACTCTCATCGAGATGGTAGCGGTGGCTGTGCTCTCGACATTTATTTTGGGTGCAGCCGTGGCGACGACCGCCCTCGTGACGGGAGTGAGTACCAGCACATCTCGGGAAATTGATTTTTATCACGAGCTGGCGCGACTGGCCAATAGTTTTCGAAGTGATGCCCATCGCGCAAGGGAGGTCAGCGCCACAGGTATGGAGGGCGTCCTCAAAGTCCCCGGTGACGGCGCGATTATTGGCGAAATGAAGCTGGCGGATGGTCGAAGCGTGCGTTATGTGGTGGGCCAAAGCCTAATGCGAGAGGTTTATCGAGACGGCAAATTGGTTGCCCGGGATGGCTTTGAACTCCGGCGGGGACAACGAGTTCGCGTGGAAAAACGCGAGAAGAACGGCCGGGTGTTTGTCCATCTTAGTGTCGTGGGGGCACCTGTGTTCGACAAGGGTGACCAATTGGCAGCAGGACGTGTTTGGGAGGTGCAGGCAGTCGTTGGCCGCGATCTCTTGCCAGTTGAGCCATAGCACGTGATATGGGACGAAGATAAAAGCAGGTCAGCCATGCAGCGGACAGTAAAGCTAGATTACCAGCCGTTAGATAACATGTGGCAGCGGGGGTTGATTTACGACGTTGCCCGGCGTTTGCAAACACGTGGCGTGGCAGCCCTGGCCGTGATTGTATGTCTGATCATTGTGGCTTCGCTGGGGATAAATGCGATCGTGGACCTCAAGGCGAGTTGGGATGATTTTCGACAAGCGCGGACAGCACTTCAGGCCGACTGGCTGCTTGCCTCGGCGTTTGATCGGGTGAGAAGTCGCTTGGCCCACGATCCGGCCTACGAAGGGGAAGTTTGGACAATCCCGGCAGACCAACTAGATGGACGCTCGTCGGCCGAGATCAAGACGGTAATCACTCGGACCACGGACTCGCCCGGCCAAGTTATGGCGAAAGTTGTGCTTGAGCTTAGGGCCAATGGTCAAACCTGCATCACCTTGACGAAGGTCAACCCGGTGGAAGGGGTGAACCGGAGAACCGAAACGCCGAGGAGCAGTTCGGAGGTCCCGCGTTGAATCGGTTTGCGCATCATGAGGAGTTACCCCGTGAGGTGGTATCCTGGGACTGAGTCGCGTGAATTGCGGGACGGCAAAAAGCTGGCGGTTTTTCCGTCGAGCCCATGCCAGCGGCATGGCGTGACCTTGACGGAGTGCCTTGCCGTCCTTCTCTGCATCGGTATTTTGATCGGCCTGTTGCTTCCGGCCGTTCATAGTGCCCGCGAAACGGCCCGGCGTGCCCAATGCCAGATGAATCTCCAGCAAATTGGCCTGGCCTTGCGGAACTACGAGACACTTCATACGGTGCTCCCTGCCGGGACAGTAGAGAACAGCGGCCCCGTTTCGAACATACCCCTGGGTTTTCATCATAGTTGGACAGTCGCCATCTTACCGTGGTTGGACCCTCCGGCAGGCGCCCATGTGCGATATGATCAAAGCGTTTACAGTCCGCGTAACTTGCAGTTTCTTGTTTCGCTAGGACGTACCCCATCTGTGTACACTTGCCCTTCGGGGTTGTCCTTTGCGTCTGCTTGCGCTGATTATGCGGGATGTCATGACGATCGGGATAAGCCGATTGACGAAGACGACCATGGTGTCTTTTTTCGCAACAGTGCGGTGCGGAGTGTTGAGATTCCCGATGGAACGGCCCATACGATTTTCGTGGG
>JAKPII010000054.1 GCA_029549885.1 Planctomycetota bacterium | reverse complement strand
AACGACCCTGGGCAAGTCGCGAAGGGAGTCGCCGGCTCGCTCATCTCATTTGAGGCGGCGATAGACCAATGCGTTGGCGATGCAACCATCTTGGTAAGAGTCCATGCCAAAAAGCCCCCCTCTCCCTTCGGGAGAGGGTTGGGGTGAGGGCAAACGAACGTCGGAGTCGATCGGGAAAACCGGCAGGGGTTCGTGCCACCCTCACCCCCGACCCCTCTCCCGCCAAACGGGAGAGAGGAGATTTTGGGATACGTTCTAAGTTTGTTTTCGCTCTCACAGCGATAATAGGTGTCCTTTTGCCGGGGGGGCCAGTATGGGCGAATTCAGAGACAGGTCCTGAACTGTTCGCTCCGGATATTGTCTTGTTAGCCCCCACTGTGGATCCGGCCCCGAAACCGGAAGGTCAGTCCCAAGCGGTTCCCGGCGGTTCAACGATGGACCAGGCGAGCTCCCCGGGCGATAGCGCCGTATCGAAGCCTGCCGGCGCTGCCTCGCTTCCCGACGATGGTTGGGTCACCAAAGGAAGTCGTTCCCAATTGGCTCGGCCTGGCGGAGGACAGGCCAGTGCTGCCACGTCGTCGATCAAACCGCCGCCGGCCAGTCTCCCCGCGCCGCAGGTGTTGCCACAAACACCCGGGCCGACCTACGGGGGCGGGATCCAAGCGACAGGAATACCCTACCCCTACGGTACCCCAGCCCCTGTGCCGCAGTACCTCGGTCGATCTTGGCCCGGGCAAACCGGCTTGGCGCCGCGGCCGATCTTGGGTGGAAAGGCGTCCCAGTCTCACGGCTTTTTGGCCTCTGTGGGGCGATGGTGGAATTCACTGTGGGGAAAAAAGCCGCTCGAGCAACCGGCTGGAGGCTCGTTCAATTCGAGTACTAACTCTTTGAGTAGCTGGAATGGGGCGGGAACGTCCCACGCGGGAAATGTCGTCCCTTGGAGCGGATCCGCTGTAGGGCCCCCTGCTAGCGGAACATCGGGTGGGAGCACCTCACCCCAGGTGATGCAACCCTACGCCACGCCCTATGCCCTGCCACCTAACTCGTCACAGGGATCGGCCCTTTCGTCGCCCCCGCTAACCGCCGGGCCGGCACAAAGCGGGACCGGTGGCCAGGCGCACACTACCCTTATGCCTCCGCATTCAACGACGGAGGGCACGGCCAAACTGGTAACACCGGGGACCTCAGCGGGTTCCAGCGGTGCCCCGGGAACTTTAGGGGGAAATGTCTATGGCGGTTGGACGGCGACGCCGCAAGCCGCCAGTGTCGCTCCAAGTTCTCCGCAGATGCGTTCCACGCTACCTCCATATCCCCATTACGGCAGTGGATTTGGAACGGCCCTGCCTTTCCCCAGGGCATCGGAACCGCCGGCCGCACTGTGGAATGGTGGCGCGATTTTGCCCCGAAAGCAAACGGACGGGCGGTCACTGATGGATCGGCTTCGCGCATGGTGGGCCGACGTGACAGCCCCCAAAGGCATCCAGGGACGCCAGGCCCTTCTCCCGCCCGGCCCCTCTGACGGCAGAATCTTAGGCGTTATTCCCCGCCGGAACTCGGTCCCAACCACCGACCCCTTTAGCAGTTACGGTGGGGGAACAGTGAGTCCTGGTACCCCACAGGCGTTTGGTACGGGCATGTCCTATCAGCCACCCGCCGCTGTGACACCCCCTGTGTTACCCTGACTGTGGCGTCGGCCGAGGTGGAGGGCACTCTTGAGTTTCGCGGTCGTGCCCCCTCATTTGTAATCCTCCCCCAAGAGACTTTTGAGGACCGACTCCTGCCACGTTCTCAATTTTTGTTCCAACTGGCGGGCAATCTCGGGCTTCATGTCGATGAGATTGTTTTTCTCGGCCGGGTCCTCGCGTACGTCGAACAATTCTTTTGATTCTGCTCCGCCGGCCCGATCAATAATGACCAGCTTATATTGATTTTCCAAAATTGCCCTCGGACCGCGAAAATCTTCCTCCGTGATGGAAAGGTGCCGCAAATTCTGGAAGCTACGGGTCCACCGACCACCCATTTGTTTGGCAAGCGGAGTGGTGCCTTCCTGAAGTTTGGGGTCGATATAAGGCTGGGGATTGTTGCGCGTCTCATGGCTGATATCGTACTGCCAAAAGCAAATTGGCGAAGGCCGTTCCCACTTCTCTCCGAAAATCACCGGTTTTAAGCTAACCCCATCCAGCGGGCGATTGGGCAGTGGTTGTCCGGTTAAATCGCAAAGAGTTGGCAAAATATCGCTCGTCACGCAGTTGACATCTGATGCTCGCGGCCGGGAAATAACGGCAGGCCACTCCATGACGCTTGGCACACGCAGTCCGCCGTCATAAATCGAACCCTTCATACCACGGAAAGGCACCATCACGGCGGCTTCCGGTGGCGTTCCATTGTCGCTGAGATACCAGAGCAGAGTGTTTTCTCGCAGCCCCTCTTTATCCAGAAACTGCCGCAACTTTCCGATTGCCCGATCCATGGCGGTGATCTCGGCATAACGTTCGCGAAGCACGTCGCGCAGAGGGCGCTTGGTCGCCAGACCAGTTTTCACGTCTGTCAGGCGAACGGTGCGCTCTTCGTACTCTTGCGGCAGGTTGTCGTAGAGAGCGAGGTCGCTTGGTAATCCAACATAAGGCTCGTGGGGCGAACCAAACCAAATGGCGACGAAGAAACGTCGGCCATTGTCCTTTGCCTCCCTTAGGAAGCGAATGGCTTCATCCACCAGGATTTCGGAGCTTTCGCCTTCGAAACGCTCCGGTGGTCCCCCATTGCGCGAAAGAAAAGGATTCACTTCAAAGAAATTGTCGTGGGAAAGCCATCGTTCAAACCCCATCGCACCGGGATTCGTGGGCGACTCGGCCTTGACAGGGCCTAAATGCCATTTGCCAAAGTGTGCACAGGCATAACCTGCTCGGGCGAGAATCTGGGCCACACCAATTTCCTCAGGCCGAATGGACCAGTTGGCACTGAACGTCCCGTATCGATTGGGGTGGCGTCCGGTGATGATGCTCCCTCGAGTTGGCGAACAAACGGGCGCGGCTGCATAGAAGCGGTCCAAGCGAAGCCCTGTCGCCGCCATGCTATCCAGGATAGGCGTCTTGAGGTACGGGTGGCCATTGTAGCCCGTCTCCTCCCAGCCATGATCGTCACCCACACAAAGGATGATATTAGGGGGAGTGTAGGCAAATACGGAAGAGAACAGCGTCATCACCCAACATGCGAGGGCCGCGATTGATACCTTCAGAAGTTGAAAGAGCGTGCCAACTAACCTAATGCGAGCTGCGATCATCGTACACCGCCTGTCTTGCGAACGCCAAAGACATCTTGGAATGGGTCCCGCCCACGGATTGTAAACCAGATTATGACCCAACCCGCAAGTGTCGCCAAGGCGTGCGCCAACTGTTTCGGTGAAACAGCATGAGAACTATGGATTGTCAAGTCCACCGCCTGAAAGGCAACTCTCGATGAAGGGGTTTGCTTCTCTTTTGATGAAAGGAGTGCGTAAGATGAAGTGTGGTGTGTTGTTTAGAATTCTGAGTACGTTCTTGGCAGCATATGGAATACTCGGCATGAATCCACAATCCGCGGATGGCCAAACTGGTGTCATCCTTGTTGCCCATGGCTCCCCCAGCCCACACTGGAATCAGGCTGTGGCTGAGGTTGTCGAGCGGGTCCGGGAACATCTGAAAGACGAGCCGGGCATCGCCGGAGTTCGTCTAGGTTACCTGGAGAAGGCCCGACCGACGATCGCCGACGCCGTTTCTGAATTGACAGCGTTGGGATGCCGCCGGATTGTGGCCGTGCCGATGTTTATCGCGGCATCCGGCCACGTGCAGTATGATGTGCCTACCGTGCTGGGTGTTCTCCACGACCCCAAGGTGGCGCGGACGTTGCGGGAAGAAGGCATCACGCTGGTTTGTCCCACCGTTCCCATCACGCTGACGCCGCCCCTCAGCGAGGGTGGTTGCCTCGATGCCTATACGCTGTCTGAGGTGAAGCGGCTTTCGCAAAATCCACAGCGTGAAGTGCTTCTCCTTTTGCTCCACGGAGACGACAGTTTTCGACCGATCTTGGACAACCTGGCGAAACGGGTGATTAGTTCTGTGCAAAAAGAGGTGCCACTTTCCGCGGGCGACTGGTGCTATGTGGGCGTCGGCCAGCATTACGGTTCTCAGGCGGTGCCGAAGATCAAGGAAGCCATGAGAAGAGGCCAGCGGGTCTTGGTTGTGGCGATTTTCCTGGCCAGCTCGGCGAGGCATTTCCACGAGCGATGGGTCCAGCAAGAGGCCAATGGCAACGACCCCTTCCAAGGCCGAGAGGTGGCCTTTTCTGACCAGCCCTTAACTCAACATCCCGCCCTGGTGGACGACGTGATCCAGTTTGTGCGTGAGGCGATCCGTCGCAATTGCGGCGAGTGACGCACGCCCCGGCGCTGGTAGGGGCGCCGTACGTATTGCCCAATCGGTAAGGACGGCGTGCATATTGTGCGATCGGGAGGGACGGCGTCCTCGCCGTCCGGGTGCACCGGCGTTGCGGACAAACGGGGCAACCACGGGGGGTTGCCCCTACGTCTGACGCGCCCATCGAAACCCGTAGGGGCAGGCCGCTGTGCCTGCCCTACGCCTTGTGCGTGGCACGGGCATCTTGCCCGTGTTATTGTCCGTTCCGGTGTTGACCGCTTGTGTCCAACGGGTGTGCGTGTTACGCGGTGGTTGGGTCATCGGGGACGATGACCCTCCCGGGGCGGAATCGGGAGGGACGGCGTCCCCGCCGTCCCGTTCCATAAAGGCGGTCTCCCTGGCGTGTGGGTGTTGCAACTACGGGGCTGGCCGCGTATGTAAAGGCGTATCGTAAAAAACTCCCCCTCTCCCTCTGGGAGAGGGTTGGGGTGAGGGCAAGCGAACCTCATAATCGATTGAGAAAACCAGCAGCGATTCGACCCACCCTCACCCCCGACCCCTCTCCCGCCAAGCGGGCGAGGGGAGACTAAGCTTCAAGAGGCGACAAGATTTATTCGTGGCGCGGTCTTGCAACGTCAGGGGCACGGTGGTATTATGTGGGGCAAAGAGCGATGAAAAACTCGCAAAAAACTGACGATTTTGGGCCGCTCAAAGGCCGTTTGAGGCGAGTTTTTTGCAGGTATTTTTGCCGTAAGATTACCATCAGAAAAGACTTACGGCACATATCCTGTGGTTCCGGGCGAATAGGAGCCCATTGAAACCACTGATGCGTATCTCGATGCTGCTGTCTCACCTGTAGTTCCGGGCGAATAGGAGCCCATTGAAACCCGTAGGGGCAGGCCCCCGTGCCTGCCCCAAAGCACAAATGGCGCTGGGTCCGCGCAAAATCCAAACGACCTGGCCGCCCGACCAAACGCAAACCGCCGCGCTGCGCACAATCGGGGCAACCACGGGGGGTTGCCCCTACCGACGAATACGCGATTTGGTCGCCTGGGACGGCGACCCTCCCGACACCGCCGCACAACCTCAGAAGATTCTTCCCCATTACCTCCTCGCCTTGCATATCATTAAGGGATGGAGCCTATCTCGCGCCGTTGCGTAGGTAAGCGATCAAAGAGTTGCGGTCCTCCAGC
>JAKPII010000044.1 GCA_029549885.1 Planctomycetota bacterium | reverse complement strand
ACTGGAGGCTCCGTCCCGTGCATCAATTTGGGGTTGCGTTCGGGAAAAACTCTCGGTAAAAGTTTCCCCCGTTGTACGACTAAAAGACGGCGGGCGAGAAAAAGCCCGAAGGAACAAAGGAAAAACGTTAACCGCTTGTGCCGAGATTTCCGAAGATGTCAAAGGGGACATGCAAATCGGCTGTCCCGAATACAACAAAGAATCTCGAAAAATGGCCTTGCGGTGAGTCGTAGGAAAGGCTAAAACCCAACCCCAACAACGCGGCTAACAATAACAACCGTTCCAGGCGAAAGCCGGCCGCGTGATGCACACCAAGAGGAAATCAGTTCTGAGAATTATCACCTCCCTGAAAATACCCACCTAAACATTCCCCCCTGTGGACAGCGGCAGACCTATCTTGGGAAGAGAGTCGTGAACAGCAGGTTGCCGCAGCGGAAACACAATAAGTGTCACACCATAGGATGTGAAGAACATCCGCCTTCCTGCCGGTCGGTGAAATCTCCCGCCTAACCGACCCCCTGAGGCATCGCCTCCGCCCTGGGAGGCCGTCGTGGGTCCGGCGGTCTCCCAGGCCGACGATCGAAGTGAAATCGACCGACACAACACGAGGACGATACCCAGTTACGGACAAGCAGCGAACAATAAACCGAAGCAGTGAGAATTAGGGTTAACACACTACTACACAAGAGAACATACACAAGGTGAGGCGGTCAAACGACCTCGCCACCAGCAAAAGAGAAAACAACACTCGGGTCTGAAAAGCGGAATCGTCATCCGAGCCAAGAAAGGAGGTGCTACGACAAGGACAGAGAGTGACTGTGGCATGTGACGAGAAGTTCACCCCGAACGACTAGGGTAAAGGTCGGCTGCGTGCTCCAAAGAAAAGATCCATGTTCCTCCCCTAAGTAAAGTTCCCACCGACAAACCTTCCAAGAAGTCCCACCTCCAAATCTTTCATCAAGTGCGACAGCATCACCGTAGAGAAAGTTCGGAATTGAACTAGGGTATTCACACTATGTGTCAAGTATGTTTCCGACTTTCCTCGGTGGTCCCACGGTGACAAAAAAGCGTCCCTAAGTTTTGGTAAGTAAGACGTTTCTGTTGGTCCTTCCCAGCCAGAGGAGATGTAGCCATGACACGCCGTATCGTGATCTGCGCCGTTTTGGTTGGTATCGCGTTGTTCGCCACCCGCCGTGCTGATGCCCAGGCCAACGCTCCCGAAGCGTGGCAAAATGAGACCTATGTTGCGGCGGCGTCACAAACGGAAATCGCTCGAGGACAGGCCGAAATGATCAAGGCCTACGCTGCCATCCTGCAGGCTCAGGCCGCCATGGTCAAAGCACAAGCCGACGCCGCAGTGGCAATTGCCAATGCCCGAAAAGTCAGCATGGAAGCCGAGTCCGCACGCCTGGACAACACCCTCAAATATGCCAAGGTCTACTGGGACAAGAAGCAGGCACGAGACACCTATCTGGCCCTGCGGAACACCCCCACGGCCAGCCCGGGAGAAAGCAAGCATGCGGCCAATAACAACAAGCCGGCTGGTCAACTGGCCTCCGCCCAGGTTGCCCGAGTTCAAAGGCTCACGCCTGCGGAGTTGGATCCTGTCACCCGGATGATTCACTGGCCGGCAGCCCTCCAAGGCGATCGCTATGCCAAGCAGCGCGAGGCTCTCGAGGAGCTATTCACCAATCGTCAGCCGAACGAGCATGGTGCTGCCAGCCCCTTCTTCGCCAAGGTTCGGGAGAACGTGGATGTCATGAAGAACCTGCTCCGCGAGGAAGTTACCAAACTCTCCCCCGCCGAATACATCGCGGCCTCGAAGTTCCTCGATGGTCTCCGAAACGAAGCCCTCTACCCCGCACAAATCAATGGCGTGGCCATGAATCAGTAAGGCTCACCAATGTGTGACAGTCAGCCTACCCTACAGCAAACCTAAACCCCAACAAACCTTCCTCAACATCCTACCTGAAAAGTCCCACCTCTGAGTTAACCAACCTTGAGTGTCCTACCTGAAAGTAACTGAACGTGTGACGAGCCAAGAGTCCTAGCAAAGTGCAGCATCCTTCCTAAGTGTGGTTCGTCAGTCCTGCCGAAAATCAAATCCCAAACGCGATCACCCCGGTCCCTGTAACTGACAACGAGTGTGCCAACAATCGTGGGAACAACTGGTCGAACTGAAGCATATCCACGCTATCGGCCAAACCAACCTCGCCTGTAACTGTTCCCAACAACCAATCGAAAGGCACGTCAACGTTGTGAAGCCAGGAAAACCGGGGTGAGTCGTTTTCTTGGCCGTCGTTTTTTCGCATTCCACCTGGACAGCCGCTGGGCAGGACAGATCAAAATGCGGAAGAACTTGTTTGCTGGTCCTCGACAGGAAGTCCCAAGGCCCTCACTGCCGCTTGCCGACCGCTTTGGATGCAATGAGGAATCCCCACGCCGCGATAGGCATTTCCCGCCAAGGCCAGGCCGGGCCAAGCAGCCAGTCGCTCGGCAATCCGACGCAAACGATCCCCGTGATTAACCTCGTACTGCGGCATGGCCTGCGACCAGCGGAAGAGCCAATGTTGCACGGGCTGCCCCTCAATTCTCAGCAGGCGTTCGACCTCCTTTCTAAGGAGCGGAACAAGTTGGGTGTCTTCCAGAGACACGAGTTCTGGATGTCGGGCACCTCCAGCGAACACCCTAAGTAGGACGTAACCCTTGGGCGCGAGGTGGGGGTACTTCTGACTGCTGAAGCTGACGGCCAGAAGGGGGCTGCCTTCAATCCGCGGGATGACACATCCTGAGCCATGCAAGGGATGCCCTACCGCCTCGCGGCGATACGCGACAGCGAGGATCACGCTGCCGGTGTAGGTGATGGCGGCCAACTCCTCGGCGAGACGGCCATCCAGTTCGCACAAAAGGGGAGCAGCGGCGTAGGCTGGGGTGGCCACCACCACCGCGTCGCCGACGAATTGATGACCGTCGGTCAGCGTCAGGACCCAATGATCGTTCTCGCGGCGAATCGTTGTGACACCCACACCAAGCCGAAGGGCACCTGGGGGCAAATGCTGGGCAAGTCGATCGACAAGCTCTTGTAACCCTTGTTGCAGTGTGACGAACATGCTGTATCGGGCACCGCTTTCCCGAGAGTGACCATCTCGTGAAGTACCGGCCCGGCGTCGCTGAGCCATTTGCACGCGCATGGCCCGGATCAGGCTTCCATAGTTACGTTCCATTTCACGAAAACGCGACAACGTGGCAAGCACACTAAGCCGTTCCATGTCCGCCCCGTAAACCGCCGAGACTAGCGGTTCTACCAGCCGCTCGTAAACCTCGCGTCCCAAACGGCGACGGGCAAAATGGGCTAGGCTTTCGTCGTTATCGTCCCGGCGAGGGGGAATGAAGAACTCCATCGCTGCACGCACTTTGCCCAAGGGCGACAAAAGAGGCGTCGTCGCCAGCGGCCAAAGGCGGGTCGGCGCCATCATGAGAAAACCATCAGGCAGCGGGTGGAGGCGTCCCCGCCACACTACGAATGCCCGGCGATGATCGGGGTGAGTCGTCACCAGTTGGTCTTCGAGAGCCAATTCACGGCATAATTGGACACCCCAGGGCAACGTGGTGATGAAATTATCGGCGCTGCGCTCGACCTGAAACCCGTTTTCGCGAACCGTTCCCAGCACACCTCCCACCGAATGCTGCTGTTCAAAAACCGCGAGCTCAGCCTCGGGACGAAGGCGGCGTATCTGCCATGCCGCCGCCAGGCCGCTGATTCCAGCACCAATCACGGCGACACGAAACGGCCTGGCGGGGGCATCCGGGGAAGGTAGCGTATTTTCCATATCGGGTGATCTTCTCAATCTGTTACTCTTGGCAGACAATAACCGGGGACATGGTGTTGTGACAATTGTCTCTCCCACTATCGATCGATGGAAAACTTGGCTTATAACCGATGGCGGTCCCATGCCACGAGAGGCATGGTCATCTCGGGAGAACACCGCAAACAAAAGATTGTGGGGAAAATCATTATGAACACTCCCGGTAGTCTGCGCTGGCACTTTTTATATTCTACGATGGCCGCCGTCATTGGGTTGGCGGTCGCCCTCTCTTGGAGCACGTCGAGTTGGGCCATGCACCGAGAACAACACATTTTCTCCATTGTCGATTTTGGGGCCGTTCCCAACGACGAACAGCTTGATACCGAATCTGTTCAGAAGGCCATCGACAAGGCCGCCGAGGTCCAGGGAACGGTTCGCATCCCGGCAGGACGGTTCATTCTGGGCAACGTTCAGTTGCGGAGCGGTATCCGGTTGGTGTTTGAGGAGGGGGCAGTCATCCAGGGCAGTAGCGACTGGCGACACTACGGCCAAGGACGCTGGACCGATTCGCTCTTTCTGGGAGAGGATATCACGAACCTTCGGATCGAAGGCCCAGGCACGATTGACGGTGCCGATTGTGAGCGACCAGGAGGCGAGGAAGGCTTTCGTGGGCCACACGGAATCCGCCTTGTCCGCTCGAGTGGGGTTGTTATCAACGATGTGACGATCAAACGGGCAGGAAATTACGCGATCATTTGCTGGGAATGCCGCGATGTGCAGGTCAAAGGTGTGACATTTCGCGGAGGCCACGACGGCGTCCATGCCCAGGCCTGTCAGAACTTTGTGATCGAAGCCTGCGATTTCCGTACTGGCGATGATTGTATTGCCGGATGTGACAATGAGCATTTTGTTATCCGAAATTGTCAAATCAATTCTTCGTGTAATGGTTTTCGGTTGGGATGTGTCCATCTTTTAGTGGAGAATTGCCGATTCTGGGGGCCGGGGGAATATCCTCACCGCATTACGGTTCGGCAGGGCAAGCCGCGGACAAACATGCTGTCGGCCTTTGTGCATTTTGCACCGACGGATCGTAATCCAAAACTGCCCAGCGATGACTGGCTTGTCCGCAATTGTACGATGACAAATGTTGACCGCGTTTACTCTTATGACTTTGAAAAGGGTGTTTGGCAGACAGGTCAACCGGCCAAACGGCTAGTATTCGAGAATATCCAGGCCGAGGGAATCGCCTTTCCATTGAATATTCTCGGGGATAAGGACCGCCAGTTTGATCTGACCCTGCGGAATGTGGCGATCAGCCTTCGTCCGGCTTCGGCACAGCAACCCGTCATTCAGGTCAGACAATTTGGGAAAATCACCTTGGAACGCGTTGTCTTAAAAAACGATGGGAGCCAGCCGGTGCTTCGTGCCCGAGAAGGAAATGAATTGATCCTCCAAAACGTGGCCTATCCCCCGGAGTGTTCCCAACCCTTTTTATTGGAGGATATTGTTCGCATCGACCGCCGCCCCTAAGAGTCCATCCCAAAAAGTCCCCCTCTCCCTCCGGGAGAGGGCTGGGGTGAGGGCAAGCGATCGTCGGAATCGATTGAGAAAACCGAGAGCGATACGAGCGACCCTCACCCCTGCCCCCTCTCCCGCCGAACGGGCGAGGGGGGATTATGGGATAGGCTCTAAGTTGGCCTGGGCCGCTTGATATAAAGGCGATTGTTCGGGTACCCAGAGGGCGAGACTCAAGAAACGACCATCCCAGTAGATCATCAGATCGTCTTCCAGCCACTGGCTGAGAAGGGCCTTCAGGTTCTCTGGTGTTATCGACCGGGTGGCCACAACTTGAGTAAGCGTTTGCAGCGTCTGGGCCGTATCGCATGTGACGTACAGCTCGGCCTCCAGCCCCCGCAGGCGGTGTTGCCGCATCCGGCCACCGCGCGTGTCAAATATGACCAACTCGTCACGGGTTTTCCAGTGCATTGTTAGGTCGCCACTGCCGGAGTCGTTCTGCCAGTGACGGATGGCCTCTAGAAATGGCTCGGCGAACTCAAGCTGCGGTTCCCAATCGGCGTCGAATTCGTAGTAGTAAGCCAAGCGGTTGAGGACATCTTGGGGAAAGGGATAGACATGGGCAAACGCGCGAGAAGCACGAGGGTTTTTCATCCCATAGCGCCCAGGACTTTCGAAGAAAGGCGAAAAGCGATCCATGCGTGCCCGACCAACGCCTAATGGTGACGGAAAATGCGGAATCTTTGTGACCAAAGACGCGAGCTGGCGATACGTGTCGGCTGTTTCCCAGGGAAAGCCATAGAGGATGTTCCATTCTGCGGCGATGCGGGCCTCGGCAAACCACTTGAGCGTCTGAAGATTTTGATATCCACGGACGCCTTTGTTGAGGTTTTTGAGAATCTCCGAATCGAACGTCTCAATACCCAATTGAGCCGCCCGAAGTCCTGCGCGTAGAAGTTGCTCGATCTGAGAACGCTTAAGATTGGTTTTCAGTTCACAAGCGAAAGAAAACGCTAGCTGAGCCTTTTCCAACTCGGGCAATAGCGAGGCAAAGTAGCGGAAGTCCAGGATGTTGTCCGCGGCACAACCCTGATGGACATCGTAGCGGGTGACGAGATAGCGTAATTCATCGATCACGCGCTGGGGGGATTTACTGCGAAATCGTAACGACTGGCCATTTAGCCCACAAAACGCGCAGTGGTGTTTTTCACCCCACCAGCATCCGCGGGACATCTCAAAGAAAAGCATCGGGGTCAATTCGTGCCGCAATGGACTCCGCTGGAGCGTCGCGAAGTAGTCATCAAAATCCGGGTACGGTAGGGCGTCAAGGTTTTCGACCAAGACGGATCGCGGTCCTCGCAAAATGTGCAATTGTGGCAGTATCGGAGATGCCGGTTGACCTGTGACGGATTCGCTTTCGGATGTGCCCTGGAGTGAAGGGCCGAACATATTCGCTCGGGCCACGACGCCGGGAAGAATTGGTGGTCTTCGGCCACCTAGCACGGCCTCGGCCAGTTCGGGAAATGTCTCGTCGGCCTCACCGAGGAAGACGTAGTCGATTTCCGGAAATTGGCGAAGGAGCTCAACGCCCATCTCGTCCTCGCAAGCGGCCCCGCCAAAGACGATGACCGTCTCGGGAGACGCCCTCTTGATCCGCTGCGCCAGGGCCAACGAGGCCAAAGTTTGCTGAAACGTGGTGGCAAATCCTACAAGTGCCGCGTCCTGCCAAGGATAGGCATCGAAGGCTGCGTCGATAAACCGCTCAATCTTGGGGAAGATGGCAAGATACTCGGCGTATTCCTCACGTGTGAGATCGCGGTCCGCCCGGTGAAGCACCTCCTCGTAATAGGCCTGGTGATCTGTGGGCAACTGTCCGAAATAGTGTTGGGAGAAGAGGCGTTCGCCGCCGAGGACAAAGGCATAATGGTCGGCAATCCACTCGTACAGGTCATAACCGATTTCTTCCGCCAAAGCAAAATTGAGATAAAGCGTACGACACGGCAAATGCCGCCTCTTCAAAGCCCCCGCAAGCAAGCCCAGCCCCAAATTCGGCCAGCGAAGGTGGGCAAACGGCATATTGATAAGGACAATCTCGCGGCTTTCCGACATACCAAACTATACGAATAAAGGATGGGTTCTCGTTATCAGAGACCGATGTCTTTTATCTGTTTATCCGGGAACCTGGCACGAAATGCCGTTCCCACAGCATGAAACCTATCTCGCGCAGCGGTGACGGTGTTAGAGCCTATCGCACAACCGCCCCTCTCCCGTTCGGCGGGAGAGGGGCCGGGGGTGAGGGTGGCTCGGATCGCTGCTGGTTTTCTCGATCGACTCCGATGATGGCTTGCCCTCACCCCAACCCTCTCCCAGAGGGAGAGGGAATTTTGGGATGGGCTCTTAATACAGGACAGTGACTCAATTCCCCGGGCGGTTACAAACTTCCTCGCTGATTTTAGCCTTTAGGGTACTGACGACAATACTCATACAGCGCAATTGCCGTCGCTGTGGCTACATTATGGGCGAACGGCAGTCCGTAAACGGGGATTTCCACCACGTGGTCCAGGATGGCCAGGATGTCGTCCTCGATACCGAGGCGTTCATGGCCGACGACGAGTACACAGCGGCGGGGAAATGCAAACTCATAAATCCATATCGAGCCGGTGGTCTGTTCCAGGCCGATCAGCGGGAAACCCTCGGCCTTTAGCTTTTTCAGGACCGGAAGGAGAGAGCGATGAAATTCGATCTGGAGGTCTGGCCCGGTGTCCCGCGCGATCTCCGGCAAGATGCGGGCATTACCACAACAGATGAGACGACGAATCCCACAGCATCCCGCCGCCCGAACAATGCGGGAAAGATTAACGTTACTCTTCATCGGCGGGCAGGCCACGATGAGTTCCCGCGGGCGTTCCAGTGTGATGGGTTGTCGATGGCGTTGCTGTATGAATCGGCTCATGGAGAGGACGTTGTCGCGGGTGATGTCGAGGTGTTGGGCGTTTGAGAGGTGTTGGCTGACTCGTTCGGAGGCTGCACAGGGGTTGTCCCGGCCGGAGATGGGACGAGCGGGGTTTTCCATCCCAATAAGGCCGAGCCGTGGGTGATCCCGGCATCCACATAGCCCCTCAGTCGCCTAAGAAGCCGTCGTGCCCAAGCGTATTCCAAACCCAAGATGGCCAGGCCAATGGGGATGACGAGCGTTGCCGGCCCTGGGGCCACAATCATAATGATGCCCACCAAGACTACCGTCAGGCCGATGATGGTGATGGCGATCCGCCGAAGCCAGCGAATGCCCACCCGCAAAAGGATCCGGTCAAACCATGTCAAACTGGCCAAAAGTTCTTCCAATTGCGCCGCTGCTCCATTCTCAGGTGCCGCATTGATTTGTGGCGTGTCTGTTCCACCCAATCCGGCATGAAGTGGCGTCCACATGGTGATTTATCCTTTTATCTTGCCTTTTTATCCAGGGCTACCGGCGCGAGTCCTTAGGCGAACGTTGAACTGAAAACATCCCGATGGCTCGGTCACAGTCCTGTTAAGAGCCTATCCCACAACCTCCCCTCGCCCGTTCGGCGGGAGAGGGGCTGGGGGTGAGGGTGGCTCGAATCGCTGCTGGTGTTCCGATCGGCTCCGACGATGGCTTGCCCTCACCCTAACCCTCTCCCAGAGGGAGAGGGAATTCTAAGATACGCTCTAAGTCAATCATCCTTGCGAGTGCGCCCGTAAGCCTCACTGGCTGTTGGGCGATTATCCCGCTTACCCCCTGGACATGCCCTTTATTTATCATAATATCCTTGAGTTGGCTGTTACCGGTACGCCGAATACCGGATGGGCTAGAGAGTTCGGTCGAGGAGCAACCCTGATGGATGTTCAAAATCTTGCTCATGTTCCCGCGTTTATCACCAAAGATGGCTCGGAAATCCGCGAACTCCTCTCATATAGGAATTCGTGCATTCGCAACCAATCTTTGGCCGAGGCCCGTCTGCCCCCGGGGCGAAGTACGCAGGGACACCACCATGTGCGATCGGAAGAAATCTACTACATCCTCGAAGGCGAGGCCATCATGCAGGTGGGCGAGGAAAAGCGGCAGGTTGGCCCGGGCGACGCCATAGCCATTCCCCCAGGGGCGTACCACCAGATCACCAATACCGGGAGCACCGTCCTGCGCTTTCTCTGTTGCTGCGCCCCGTGCTACGAACACGACGACACCGTGCTGCGGGACTGATCCCCAAACTGTGCCCGGGGGAACCCGCGGGCTTGTCGTGGCAAAATACCATCGAGTCCCAGAGACCGATCGCCAACGTTGCTCCATTTCCTCCAGGATTAGCCCGGTGCATCGCTTGGCAAACGTCAGGCACGTCGGGGCGGACGCTTACTCCTTGATCCGCGCAAGTTCGTTACAAAAGCGTTCGAAGCCCATCCGATAGGCCTCCGCCCACGCTGGATTGGGTTCGACCGTCCCGCGGAAGCGGACCATAGCGGCCACCGCGTCGGCGACGGTGAATTTCTTCCG
>JAKPII010000038.1 GCA_029549885.1 Planctomycetota bacterium | reverse complement strand
GCCAAGCAAAAGGCCAAGGAGTTGATTCGTTCCCTGTCGCCTGAAAGTCGCGTGACTATCATCCCCTTTCCGGATCCCGCCGAACTACGTGACCTAGGAGTCTTGTGTACAAAGGATGAAGCACAAAGTCTGATTGACAGCCTCAAGATCGTCGATCAAAAGGGCGATATGGCGGCCGCCCTTCAGCAAGCCGTCCAGGCGTGTGCCCGGTTTCCACAGCCCAAGCAGAAACGGCTCGTCATCATCTCGGATATGCAACGGAACAACGTCCCTTCGGAAGGTCTTTCCCAAATTCTGGCTAAGCTCCCCGGGCCGATTGAAATCATTCGGATTCGATCTGGCTCGGCCGCGAATACCTGGGTGGAGGACGTGTCGCTGCCAGATCGCTTTCTCATTCCCGGTGCAGAGACCCGTTTCCGCGCCCTCATCCGACACGAGGGAACCAATGCACGATTGGCCATCCCGGTTGTCCTCTCTGTTAAGGGTCAAAAAGTTGCCGTTCAAACTGTTGATCTCCTGCCAGGACAAACCTTGGAGGTTGCCTTTCCGCCTTACCGGCTCGAAGGGGCTTTCCAAAAAGAAGAGCTCGATTGGTTGGATGCTGAGGTCTCGCTTGCTTCAGATGATCTGCCCGAGGATGACCACTTCGCTTTGGTGATTCCCGTCTTCAATGCCGTTCCCATCGTATTCGTCGATCAGTTTGGCCCAAAAGAAGAGCCCCGAGAAGGCCGTTACGGGGAATCCTACTATTTGAGAAGACTACTAGCGTCCGTGGCGGAAAACACTTCGCCTCTCACATTGCGTACATACACGCTGAATCAGATCAACCGTACTATTCTGGCAGGTAGCCGCGTGGTAGTCCTTGCCGGGATTCGTAGCCCCACCGAGAAGCTCTCGCTTCTTTCTGAATATGTCCGGCTTGGTGGGAATTTGGTGATTATCGCCGGAGGAGAATTCGATCCAGCTGCGTGGAACCAGGCGGCAGAGGATCCGTGGCATCTTCTGCCGGGCAAATTGGAAGCCGTTTTGGCCGGTCGCCCCGCGTCTTTGGTCTCGGATCCTTCCTCGTTGTTTTACATCGATCCTGAATCGCTGGTCGGGGAATGGTTTCATATCGAGGGTATGAGTAAGCGAGAGTTGGCCGAACTCTATCAGAGCGTATATTTCTTCCAAATAGCCCAGCTTGAATTACCCGCTCTACCCGCGGCGCGGCCGGTTTCTTTTAACCCGGACGTGACTACGAGTCATGCGAAGGACTCTTTACCCCAGCCAGTCAGCGATCCATCGGTGACGGAAACGCCCAATTGGTTGCTCTGGAGGCAATCTCTAAGTAGGGAAGAAATCCGCAGGCCACTCTTGCGTAGCGATTCCTCATCCACCGCAGATCACGCAAGCCAATCGGGGCCCAAAGCGCAGGTGTTGGCCCGCTTTACCACCGGACATCCCTTCGTCGTGGTACACTCCGTGGGCCGGGGACAGGTTGTTTTCGTCAGCGGTGGCCTCTCACGCGAGTGGAGCAGCCTATCGGCCAGTTACGCAATCGTCATGTTCGACCGATTGCTCCAGAACCT
>JAKPII010000027.1 GCA_029549885.1 Planctomycetota bacterium | reverse complement strand
GACTCGGGATCACCGCCCTGCTCACCGCAGATTCCAATCTTCAGGTCCGGTCGAGCCGCCCGACCCTTTTGCACAGCCATTTCAATCAACTGGCCAACGCCTTCCTGATCGATGGTTTGGAAGGGATCAGCCATGAGGATTCGCTTCTCGAGATAATCCGGCAGGAAGCCGCCAATGTCATCCCGACTGAAGCCGAAGCCCATCTGAGTAAGGTCATTGGTGCCGAAGGAGAAGAACTGAGCTGTCTTGGCCATCTTGTCGGCCACCAAGCAGGCCCGCGGGATTTCGATCATTGTTCCATAGAGATACTTGATCGTCACCCCAAATTTCTTCTCAACCTCGGCATGAATCCGATCCACAATGACCTTGGTGATGTCGAGCTCCTTCACATCACAGGTGACGGGCACCATGATCTCTGGATGAGGCGACTTGCCTTCCTTAAGCAATTCCGCCGTGGCCTCAAAGATGGCCCGCACTTGCGTCTCCGTGATCTCGGGATAGGTGATGCCGAGACGCACACCGCGGTGGCCCATCATGGGGTTGGTTTCGTGAAGCTCTTCACCACGGCGCTTCACATCCTCCACCGTGATGCCCATCGCCTTGGCCAACTCAGCCTGCTTGTCCTCATCCTGGGGGACAAACTCGTGAAGTGGCGGGTCAAGCAAGCGAATTGTCACCGGCAACCCGTCCATGGCCTCGAGGGTGTTCTTTATATCCCGCTTCATGAAGGGGAACAATTCGTCCAGGGCCTTTCGGCGTTCTTCAGCGGTCCGCGAGAGAATCATCTTCCGCAGGATGAAAAGCGGTTCGTCCGAACCTTCTCCATAGAACATGTGCTCGGTTCGGAAGAGGCCAATGCCCTCGGCTCCGAAATCCCGGGCGACTTTGGCGTCTGCCGGTATATCGGCATTGGTGCGGACGCCCAGTTTTCTGTATTTTTCCACGAGGGCCATGAACTCCTTCAGACGCGGGTTCTCCGTCGCATCAATGAGACCGAGCTTACCTTCATAGACAAGGCCGCGCGTTCCGTTGAGCGTAACAAAATCACCCTCCTTGAGCACCTTGCCGTCAATCGTCATGCACCGCTTTTCAACATCGACTTTGATCTTTCCGGCACCGACAATACAGCACTTACCCCAACCGCGGGCCACAAGGGCTGCGTGGCTGGTCATACCACCACGGGCCGTCAGGATACCTTCCGCCGCCCGCATACCTTCCACATCCTCCGGATTGGTCTCCTCCCGGACGAGGATGACCTTTTTCCCTTTCTTGGCCCACTCCACGGCGTCTTCGCTGGTGAAGACGATTTGGCCACAAGCACCACCCGGCCCGGCGGGCAAACCGGCCGCGATCGGCTTGGCCTTCTTCTCGGCGTTGGGGTCCACCACCGGGTGAAGAAGCTCGTCAAGCTGCTTGGGGGCGACACGGAGAACGGCCGTCTCTTCGTCGATCAAGCCCTCGTGAAGCATGTCCATGGCCATGTTGAGGGCAGCCGTCCCTGTTCGCTTACCGACACGGCATTGGAGCATGTAGAGCTTGCCCTCTTGGATGGTGAACTCAATGTCCTGCATGTCCTTGTAGTGCTTCTCAAGCCGCACCCGGATCTCGTCCAACTGGCGATACAACTCCGGCATGGCTTCCTCCAGGGAGGGGAGGTGCCGGTTCTGCTCGGTCTTGGTCGCCTTGTTGAGTGGATTGGGCGTGCGGATACCCGCCACCACGTCCTCGCCCTGGGCGTTCGGCAACCATTCGCCGTAGAACACGTTCTCGCCGGTCGCCGGATTTCGTGTAAAAGCCACTCCCGTGGCCGAGGTGTCGCCCATGTTCCCGAAGACCATGCTCTGCACGTTGCAGGCAGTTCCCCATTCGTCGGGGATACCCTCAATACGACGGTAGGAAACGGCCCGCTTGCCGTTCCAGCTCTTAAAGACCGCGGAAATACCTCCCCAAAGCTGTTCATAGGGATCATCGGGGAATGGCTTTCCGAGCACTTCCTTGACCTTCGCCTTGAACTCTTCGCAGAGTTTCTGCAAATCCTCGGCGGTCAAATCCGTGTCCTTCTCGTAGCCTTTCTCGTGCTTAAGCTTTTCCATGATTCGCTCGAGCTGGACCCGGATGCCCATCCCTTCCGGGGGCTCGATCCCCTCGGCCTTTTCCATGACGACGTCGGAGTACATCATAATGAGCCGGCGGTAAGCGTCGTACACGAACCGAGGATTATTCGTCTTCTTGATCAACCCCGGAATCGTCTTGGTGCAGAGGCCCACGTTGAGAACTGTTTCCATCATGCCCGGCATAGAACGGCGGGCACCCGAACGGCAGGAGACCAGCAACGGATTCTCCGGGTCCCCGAACTTCATACCCATCGCCTTTTCGACTTTCCTGAGGGCTTCCTCTACCTGCTTTTCCAATCCCGGCGGATATTTCCCACCATGTTGCATGAAGTAAGTACATACTTCCGTGGTAATCGTGAACCCAGCCGGGACAGGGAGCCGTAGGTCAGGATGCCCCGCCATCTCCGCCAAATTCGCCCCCTTGCCACCAAGGAGGTTGACCATCGAGGCGTTACCTTCCGTTCCCTCCGGACCGAAATAATAGACGTACTTTGCCGCTTGTGACATTGTTCAATCTCCTAAGTGACTTACCGCACAAACAACCAAACCGCTTGCACCCCCACGACCGCAACCCCTTTCGGGTAGTCTGGACTACCACCGCACAGCGCTCGTTGACGCGACGCAGGACACTGGTGCACTTTCCAAAATAGAATCCTGTAGTTTAACCCTAGGCCAGGAGAGGGTCAACGAACCCCGTCCGATGGGTCAATGTCCATTACAAGGATAGGTGAATTCACAATGACGCGCATCCTTTTGGAAACACAGATTCTTCCCGGCTTTCCCGATGACGCTGATGGTCCGGATTGACAAATCCCTTTTACTGCAAATGACACTGGACCTATGCCTCAGGAAATCCGAAAATTGAGTTTTTCTTACGATTGCGCTCAGAACTTTGTTCAAAGGGGCTACATGGGGCTGAATGACTTTGTTTAGCCTGAGTCCCGAATCCCCGAACCGCCTTTCAGTATTATGTCGCCAGAACCACCCGCAGCTTTCGATCGGCGTAAACATCAACTTTCACGGCAGTTCGTTCTCATCGGGACGCTGGCCGAATGCGTTTTGGGATTGATCGGCTTAGCCCTTGCGTGGCTTTTCTCCATCCCGCTGCGGGATCACATTCAGTGGAATCTAGCGGGCGTCAGCAAAGGGCTGTTGGCCACTGTCCCCATGCTTGGTGTTTTCTGTTTAGTGGAACTGGCTCCAGGCAGGACATTTCAAACGCTTCGCACCATCGTCCATATGCTGATTGGAACACTGGTCCGTTCTGTGGGCCCAGCAGAACTGGCCTTGCTATCCGTTGCAGCGGGATTGAGCGAGGAGGTGTTTTTTCGGGGATTTATTCAAGCGGGGCTTCAACAGCTCCTTCCTGAACACGGGCTCGTCCTTGGGATGCCTTGGGAGAGTCCTGTCGTGGCCATCGTCATTGCCGCGATCCTTTTCGGCTTGGCCCACTCTTTGTCGCTGTCCTATACCATCTTGACCACGGTCTTGGGAATCTATCTCGGCACCGTTTTCTACGCGACCGGCAATCTTCTGATACCGATTGTGGCCCATGCCGTATATGACTTTATTGTCCTGGTCTATCTGGCCCACGTCCGGCGCCCACGTCTGGGCCAAGGTCACTAATGCCGCGGACCTCACATCTCATCCGAAGGCTCTCTGGCTCGTTAGCCCATCTCTCCACAGACAAAAAGACATTCGCCGGGTTATTCGGCGAAGAACGTGGTCACCGATAGCTCCGGCGCTTCGTACACCAAAGCGTTTTCCTCACAGACGAGACGTCCTCGAGGCGCGTAACACTCTTTACCGTCCTCGGTGGTGCGAAAGACTTGGAACGCCTTGGCATCGCTTCCTACAATCCGGATTTTCAAGAGCTTTTGTTTGCCAATGTTGATGACGACGAAGGCATCTGGATTAGGAGTGCCGTTGGAGGCGAAGGCGATCACGGCGATTTCGCTGTCCATAGCAGTCGCTTTGGCAACTACCATCCCCGGTTGACCAGCCCGCGACAGTTGTTTGTACATCCAGTACCCCCGGCGAATTTCATATGTTCCGTCCTCATTAACTTTGAAGGCACAGCCAGGGTTGGGGTCACCGCCCGTCCACTTTGTTGGCCTTTGAATACCGGCCCAAGGGATAATCCCGTTGACCTTGGCCGTGTAGATATTGCCGTGAAACTCCTTGGTATTCTTGGCGTCCATTTGTCCCCAGCTTGTGGAAGTTACCCAAGCGTGGAGTTCCGCTCGTAAACCGCGGAGCTTATCAATCCCAGCACTCCGGTGTTCGCCAAACCAACGGCCGAAGGTTCCGCTATAAAAGCCGTGCGAAGTGATCAATCCCAATGCGCGAAGGGCCTCGGCGTCTTCGGCGAGGGCGTCGGCATAGCCCCAATGGTCAAAGCGATACCAATTCGTGGTTTCCCCCGGTGTGACCTTAACTTCTTCCAGACCGGCCTGCTTTAACGCGGTATCGACCAACTTCACGAATTCGACAACCTGCTCTGGTGGCCAGAACAAGTTATAGTCGTGGCTGTCACGATCGGTTAGACCAGCCTGAGTCCAGCGGAACCAGTCCTCTCCTTCGTTATGTAAAGAGATGTATTTGACAGGGAAGCCTTCCTTTTCACGAAGAAAGCGGACCCAATCGACCAAATAGTTCACAAGGTCCTGTTTGTGCTGGGGATCGAAATCCCGGCCGCGGAGAACCTTTTGTTTTGTCATGTAGGCTGGTGGGCCGTAAAGCGTTGTGATGATCGTCAAGTCTCCGCCCCTGGCCCGCGTGGTCTTGAGGCCCTCACGAACAAAAAGCCGCATATTCTGGGTGTAAGTCTCGTGATCATACGGGTCGCCCGGCCGAAGCTGGTGGAACGGATCCAAGAACATCTTGATCAAAGCAACCTTAAGACCCTCTTCGCCAAAGACGAGCTCAATGATTTCCTTTTTCTTCGTTACGTCGAGGATCGAAAACCCGCCGTAATCTTGCGGGTTTGCAGCATAGTCGCGGGTCTGGCACGCCTCGACATAGTTAAATCCGAAGCCATCCCAGACTTGAAATTTCTTGCCAAAGTCGACTTCCACACGAACGGCGCGGAAATCCAATTCCTGCCCGTGTAGGAACGAGCTTCCTACATTGACCACAGCTACCGTGGCGGCAAGACAGGCTAACACATTAAACCGTTTCATGGCACTGCCACTCCCATTATCACCTTGTTGAATGCTAAACGATGCAACAATATCCTAATGGGCAATCGCTCTCAATTTACAGGACACAGGCCACAACCCAGATCACAGCTTGACTTAATTAGGGAGGAACACATGCGAATATCTCAAACGCAAAATAGGACTCCAGTCATTGCTTTGTTGTTCTTTGGATGCGTCGTGTTCGCCTTTACCGTGGCATGGGCGGAGTCTCCACGTCCCTGGGAGCGGCAATATTCTGGCGAAGAGGCCACAGGCCCAAACGTGATTGCATTGTGGCAGTTTTTGCCCGGCCAGGAAACAGTGGACAATTCCACACACGGCCATGACTTGCGACTCCGGGGCCAATCACGCTTTGCCGGAGACGGGGTCTTCGGCAATTGTCTAGAATGCTTTGCGAGCACAGGCCAAAGGGACGCCGGAAACGGCGCGGTGGTAAGAAACCATCCGTCGTTAAGCCCAACCGGGGCGTTCACTCTGGAATTATGGATCAAGCCGAAGCCGGAATTGGCCGAGTGCGATCTGGCCTTCTTGTTGGACAAAAAGTACCTCCACTACCCACGGGAAACGCCCCAAGCAAACCGTGATTACTGCTTGTACCTACGGCGGACGGGGCCGGGCAAGTTTCGCTTGGTGGCGTATCTCGGTTTTGGCAATGATTCGGCGGAATTCACTTCCCGCGAGGTTGTGCTGGAGTCTGGGCGCTGGGTTCATATCGCCTTTTCCTACGATGCGGCGGGCGTCGGACGATTCTTTCTCAACGGAGAACCCGTTGGCCGAACGGTTCACCCAGGGCGCGGGGCCATCGTGCCTGGTCAATATGATTTGGTAATTGGCGATCGCTACGGGTCTCTTTACTGGGGCTTTCCCGGCTGGATTGATCAGGTCAGAATCCTCAACACGCTGCCGGACTGGGCAGCGGGGCAACTGGAGATCGAGCCTAGCCCCCTCGCAAGAACGGCCTTCCTCCGCATGGAGCCCAACGCCTCTGTCACGCTCGTCCTGCGCAACGATACAAACCGGGAAGTGATGAATGCCGAAATCTCCTGGGATCTGGCTGACCACCGGGCGAAGCAAACGGTCTCCAAGATTGTTCCACGTGAGGAAGTCGAACTGAAGGTCCCCGTGGACACTCGGTTGCGCCCAGGTCACTATTCGCTCCACGTTACGGCGAAGGCAACGCAGGAGAATCGAATCGTAGAAGTCACCCGGGACCTGAGGATATCCGTCTTGCCCAGGCCCCTTCCCAACACCATGCCCGTGATCATGTGGGGGACAGGGGACCTCGATCGCGTGGTTGATATTGGTTTTACGCATCAACTGGTAAGCCTGGCGGACTTCGATCAGATTTGGAAAGCCGAGACACCAACGCGGGCTGTACCACCCGGGCAGCTCAGGGAAAGGGCGGAGATGCTTAATGAGTATTTGGCACGAGGTGTGGGAGCGATCGCTAGCTTGTCGCCAGGGTCGTGGGTTGTTCGCAATCCAAAGTTGCAAGGCCAATTCCAACGGGTTGATCGAAAAGGACAACCCTACAAAGAGGCCAATCCTTGCGGTCTGTTTCCCGAGGTCGGCGCCTTTTGCTATCGCGTGGGGGCATCAGGGAGCGAGACATATCGTGACTTTCCCGCTTTTCAGGCGGCGCTCATTCACACCGAGGTCCGTGACAGCACCAATTTGTGTTTCCACGAACACGACCTCCGGGCGTTTCGGACCAAGACCGGTTTGGAGATTCCTGATCTTGCCACCAGTAAATGGGGCGTGCTCTACGAGAAGATTGCCGAGTTTCCAGCAAACCGCGTGATTCCGGATGATCATCCGTTGCGAACTTTTTATGCATGGTTTTGGAGTGAAGGTGACGGCTGGAACGACTTGCATTCGGCGGTCCATCGGGGCCTGAAATCGGCGCGGCCTGACGTGTGGACATTTTTTGACCCTGCCGTTCGTGCCCCCAGTATTTGGGGCAGCGGGGGCGAAGTGGACGTCATTTCTCAGTGGACATACAGCTATCCCGACCCCATCAAAATTGGGCAGGCTACGGATGAACTGTTCGCAATGGCTGATGGCCGTCCCGGTCAACAGGTGATGAAGATGACGCAAATCATCTGGTATCGTTCGCAGACCGCTCCGAATTTACCCGCCGAGGAAAACCGCCGTGCCCCTTGGGAGAAGGAGATTCCCGACGCACGGTTTATCACCATTGCTCCGGATCATCTTCGGGAGGCGTTTTGGTGCAAAATCGCCCGGCCCATCCGCGGCATTATGTATCACGGATGGCAATCGCTCGTCCCGGCAGAACACGGTGCCTACCGCTACACCAACCCGGAAACAGAAGAGGTCCTGAAAGACCTCATTCACCGTGTGGTGAGACCGCTGGGACCGACACTGCTTCAGGTTCCGGATGCCCCATGCGATGTAGCCCTTCTGGAGAGTTTCACTTCGCAAATGTTCGCCAGACGCGGCACGTTCGGTTGGGGACGGGGCTGGGAGGCCGATATGCACCTGGTCCTTCAATGGGCTCGCTTGCAGCCACGGATCGTCTATGAGCAAACGATCTTGCGCGATGGGCTTGAAGGATTCAAAATTCTCGTCCTGCCTGCGTGCGATGTCCTGCCGGCATCGGTCGTGGAGAAGGTCAAGGACTTTCAGGCGAAAGGTGGTGTGGTCGTGGGCGATGAGTTCCTATGTCCCGCGATCACCCCCGATATTCGAATTACTTCCTATCGGCGTACGGGCAAAGCCCAGGAAGACAAGCTGGCCCTGCAAGAGATCGCGGACGACCTCCGGGGTCAACTGGAGAACCGCTACGCGCGTCACTTCGATTCTTCTCACCCCGATCTGGTGATGAGAGTGCGGCAGTTCGAAAAGACGGCGTATGTGTTCGTGGTGAATGACCATCGCACATTCGGCGATTATGTGGGTCATCACGGATTGGTCATGGAGAAGGGACTCCCATTAGAAGGTGAGGTCCGATTGGCGAGGTCATCCGGTGTGGTCTATGACCTTGTGGAGCATCGTCGAGTTACAAACCATGCGGCCGGGTCGATGCTTGCTTGGACGGTACAACTTGGGCCAGGCGATGGCCGGGTGTTCATGGTTACAGATCGGCCCATCGGCGGGTTGAAAATCGAGGTGCCCGATCAAGCCCGCAGGGGCGACCGCGTAGCCATTGCCCTTCGCGTTTTGGACGATCAGGGCCAGCCCATGCCCGCGCTCGTGCCCGTCGAGCTCATCGTCACCGACTCTCAAGGGCAAGCTGCGGAACCGAGCGGCTTCTATGGTGCCGCCGATGGCACGGTTAGCGTCACCCTGGATTTAGCCCCGAATGATGCCACCGGCAGATGGCGAATTATGGCGAGGGAACTGGCCTCCGGTCAAGAGAGCTCCGCTGAGCTGACGGTCTTTGAGTGACTTCTCACCCGCAGTGCAACTTAGTGCAACTTAGAGCCTATCCCACAACCTCCCCTCGCCTGCTCGGCGGGAGAGGGGCCGGGGTGAGGGTGGCTCGAATCGCTGCTGGTTTTTTGGATCGACTCCGACGATCGTTTGCCCTCACCCTAACCCTCTCCCGGGGGGAGAGGGAACTTTGGGACAGTCTCCAAGGCTATCGCTTCACGTGAGCGAGCAGCAGCGCACGGCCGGACCGGTTGGGCACTCGCTGCCGATTTTAAGGCTTCGGCATCGCTATTACCCAGCCTGGGAACGTAGCCGCTCTAACTGCGAGGCAATTTCCGACCAGGGAACATCTTTGGGGTCGCAATGATGGGCCGCGGCAAGCGCAGCAGCCACGCCGGCGGCCTCACCCATAGCGGCGGCGTTACCCGTCACGCGGTAGCTGGAATGAGCGACGAAATCGCCGCTAATGCATCGCCCTGCAAATAAAAGACCACGGACGTCAGCGGCCACCAATGCTCGGTACGGAATATCATACGGCTGGGAGCGAAAACCCCGGGCGACGATGCCTTTATTCTTTTCCGGGTCGGGCGAATGAATGTCCACGGGAAAGGTGACCGTGCAGACGGCGTCTTCGTGCCGCGTCCCGTTCTTGAGGTCCTCGGCAGTCAAACGGTACAAACCGTAGGGACGGCGGCCTTCGCGGACGCCGATCTGCTCATTTGTCGCCACAATTTGGATTTCCTTCCATGGCCCGCCGAGAGATCGCAAGGCCTCCACGATCCGATGAACTTCGGCCCGCGAACGAAACGTGGCGGCTGTGATTTCGGCGGCATCGAGGGCGGATACTCGGTATTCGTGATTGGCCATCATGCAAAACAGGCCGTGCCCCAAGTAGAAGATGGTCGGGGCGTGGTAAGACGGATCGTGGCCGCCACGGCGGATTTCTTCGAGCAGCCGTCCCTTCGGGTTACGTTCGCCGTCAGGCTCGGCAAGGCCCCGCACAAAAGGCTTGACCGCCTCCGGATCAAGTCCCACTAGCATGGCCAGCATACTCATGGGTTGGACTGGCCCTCCTTCTTCGTCCCCATAGTCGAATCGGCAGCCCGCAAAGGCAGCTAGATCTCCGTCGCCGGTTGCGTCAACGAACACCTTGGCCCGCCAGCCTTGGCGTCCAGACTTGGACTCGGTAATCACGGCCTGCAACCGCTTGGTATCATCCACGTGCGCGGCGCAGACCCGCGTAAAAAGTTGCACGCACACGCCCGCCTCTTGGATCATCTCTTCGAGTACCCATTTCATGATCTCCGGGCGATAGCCGACGGCATTGCTGGCGCCCTCGGGATAAGTGGCAACCGCATCCCGCATGCGGAGGCGGGCAATGATTTCCTGGATAATTCCCTTTTTGTTTCCCGCATCCAAAATCCAAGAGAGAAGGCCCGCAGTCCAAATGCCTCCCAGGCATCCGTGAACTTCCAGCAGTCGCACCGTGGCGCCGCACCGTGCAGCGGCTATCGCCGCGGCAACACCGGCCGGGCCTGCCCCGCAAACGATGACATCACTTTCCCCGGCCACAGGAATCTGCCGGGCGGGTTCGGCAAGAACAGAACTACCGGAATTCGCCTCGGACAAAGATGTTGTCGCCGCACTGGTTCCACGTTGTCCCAGCGAAGCAATGAAAAGGGGACTTGCCATTGAACAACGCAAAAAGCTCCGCCGCGAGTTCTTCATCGTTATACCTTTCCTGATGCGTTGACAACACCAGTGTCGCTTGAAGGCTTCCGCTATGCATCAGATCGCACAAAAAAGGATGATAAGAACACACCGGTGTGCTCTTATCATCCAAATCTCCATGCGCAAGTCAAGCTTTGACACGGCGCCCACGCCGGGGATATCCGTTTTGGGAATCCACAATGATCCTGTCGCTTCGAAATCAATACTCACGATCGGTTTTCAGACCAGGCATGGGGACGGGGTAGCGGCCGTCGGGGCCAAGTTGCAACGGCGCCGGGGAGTCCATCGTCAATTGATCCAGGCCAGGCGCCATTTCGTGGGAATGATTCAGGATTTCCTCATAGGTGATTTCTCGGCCTGTATGACAAGCCATTCGCCCCATCGAAGTGACAAGGCTGGCCTTCACGCCGCGTTCGGCCTCGTTGTGGGGCTTGTCGTCAAGAATGGCGTCAACCAGGGCATTCCATTCGTTTTGATAGGGGTCGCGTTCTTCGGGCGGGACCTTGGATTCCCATTCCAGGGCCGACATGTCAGGATTCTGTCCCCGGAAAATCCGGGACGGCAGCCCGCAGTCCCCGCTGGCCGAGACCAAAGCCGACCCTTTTGAACCGTGAATGTAGCTGTAATACACGTTGTCGGCCCCGCCCATGCAACGACCGTCAAAGCAGAACTTGCTTCCGTCGGCATAGGTGTATTCCACAGCGTACACGTCGAAGTTTTGATCGATGTAGGGCACACCCTCGGGGCTTGTCTTGTAGTGGCGACCGCCGAGACCCATGGCCTTGACCGGCCAGTCGTTCTTCATCCAGGCCAGGTGATCGATGATGTGAATGTAAAAATCGCTATAGCAACCACCGCTTGCCCAAATGAAGCTGTGGAATCGCTGCACCTGATAGAGAAGCTCGCTGATTCCCTCGGGCTTTGGGGTTGAAGCAAAGAATCCGATGGGGCCGTGCATGCGGTATCCGCGCTGGAAAATCACATCGCCGATGGCACCGTCTTGGATGCGTTTGAACAGCTCTTGCAATGCCCGACTGTGACGGGACATTAGCCCCACGCCGACCTTAAGGTTCTTCTCGACAGATTTCTGAGCCAGTTCGAGCATCCGTTTGCTGGTAGGACCATCGACCGTGACGGGCTTTTCCATGAAGACGTTCAGGTTTTTCTCGATGGCATAGGTGAAATGGACCCAGCGAAACGCCGGGGGCGTCGCAAAGATCGCCACATCCCCAGGCCGCAAGCAATCCATGGCCTTCCGATAACCATCAAACCCGATGAACTTTCTATCATCAGGCACATCGACCTGATCGCCAAATCGGTTTTTCAACTGCTCGTAACTAGAAGCCAGTCGATTGGGGAAAACGTCGGCCATCGCTACCAATTTGATGGGCACCCGCTTTACAGACATGGCATTGGCGGCGGCCCCGGTTCCGCGTCCCCCGCAACCGATGAGGGCGATGCGAAGGGTGTTGTCCTCGGCGGCGTGGACATGGGGAATCATGCTTCCCGCCAGCGCCGTGGCTGCTGCCAACTGGCCGGTTGTCTTCAAGAATTCACGTCGCGACGAACCACTGACAGGACGACTCATAAGAAACCTCCTCGGCGTTCAGAACGGTTCAGAAACTGGGTAGCTGATGGCAACAATTGAAGGCAGGCCCTGGATCTTCGCCAAGGGTCAGTCTTTCAGCGTCCCCAAAACAGAATACCACGATTAAGGCTGTATTGTCATCTATTGAACGGCGATGTCAATGGGTTGCGATGCTCTGTCACTCGCGTCCTTTCTGGATGGTGTCCGCCCCCAAAGCACGTGACGAGGCGTTTTCCTCAAGAAGATTTGCTGCTGGAGCGATAGAGGCCGCAATGGACCGCGGCGCGAGGTCGTACCCAATTCAACGACAGAGGCTCACGCACTGGTATGGTCGTGGAACCCTAAAGAACTCAGCACTCGTTTACCAACGCGAAGACCTTTCAGTAAATCTTTCCGACAGTTTAGCTTGGCCTATCGCCGTGAGGCCTGCAATTTTGCCCGTAAAGCCCGGACAACAGGATCAGGTAGAAATCGGGAAAGCTCTTCGTCGCTCGCTACGGGGGCAATCTCCTTGATCAACGAACTGGAGACGTGGGCAAGCTCACCGTCGGCAATCATGAACAGTGTCTCAACATCCGGTGCCAACCGCCGGTTGGCCATCATCATCGTCAATTCCGCTGCGATGTCGGTAATTGGCCGCACACCACGAATCATGATCCTGGCGCCGCATTCCTTCACAAAATTGACGGCCAAGCCCCGAAACGTCCGAATCTCCAGGTTCGTCAAATGGGGCGTCGAAAGTCTTATCAGTTCCTCCCGTTCCTTGGCGTCAAACATCGGGAACTTGTGAATGTTGACACCAATGCCGATGATGAGCTGGTCAAACAAGCGGCTGGCGCGCTCTATGACATTTAGGTGACCCAGCGTGATTGGGTCAAAGGAACCGGGATAGACGGCAACTCGCGAATTAAGCTCAGACATAAGATAAGCTCCTCAGGCGGTAGCAAAACACCTCTTTGGTGATTATATTACGAAAGAACTTCTGTGCCGAGAGGTAAGAGGCATCGATAGGTTTGACGACAATCTTGAATTCCCACAATTGCGGGGAGGAGGATGCAATGGGTTCGACAAAGATCGTTCTTGGCGCTTCGATTAACTTGACGCGGTCCGCAATGTGGCTCAGCGTTTTGGTCATGACCTGGGGTGTTCTGGGGTCGTCGGTTTATGCCCAGCGACAAATGGATAAACTCGACCGCGGCTTGGTAGCAGTGCAAGCTGGTCCCGGGGAAGTTTATGTGAGCTGGCGGCTTCTGAAAGACGACCCGAAGGACCTGGCCTTTAATGTTTACCGGCAAGCTGAGGGAACAGCCCAGGCGGTCCGCTTGAACGATCGGCCCATTTCAAAGACCTGTGATTTTACCGATCGCGGGGTCTCGCGTGGGCGGTACGTCTATTCTCTTCGAGCCGTAAAAGGCGGCAAAGAAGAACAGAGCGGTCCATCATTCACCCTGGAAGTGACAGATAAACCCCAACCTTATGTGTCGATCAAGCTACAAGGTGATCACACGTTTCAAAAGGTAGGTATTGCCGACTTGAATGGCGATGGATCACTGGACATCGTCATCAAGCAGCCCAATCAAAATATTGATCCCTATGAAAAGTATTGGAAGCCGAGCCCCAGTACGTACAAATTAGAGGCTTACACCTTGGATGGCAAAATGCGGTGGCGGTACGATCTTGGCTGGGCCATCGAGCAGGGCATTTGGTACTCGCCCTATATCGTGTATGACCTCGATGGTGATGGAAAGGCCGAGGTTGCTGTGAAAACCGGTGAAGGTGACCCGAGGGATTCCGATGGCCGTGTGCAAAGTGGCCCAGAGTATCTGACGATCTTGGATGGAGAGACAGGCAAGCCTGTGACACGAACGGATTGGCCGTCCCGAGAGTTATTCCCCTCGTACAATTACGCTTCCCGTAATCAGCTTGCTGTGGCCTACCTTGACGGGAAAACTCCATCATTAATCGTCTTGCGCGGAACATATAACGTCATGCTGGCCATTGCTTATCGCTATGAAAAGGGTCGGCTCACGGAAATCTGGCGCTTTGATAACCGTGGGATGGAGCGAAAGTTCCAGGGCCAGGGTGCCCACTGGACACACGCTGCCGATGTCGATGGTGACGGTAAAGACGAGATTATCCTAGGGTCAGTGGTCCTTGATGATAATGGCCAACCATTGTGGTCAACAGGTCTGGGACATCCGGACCATGCGTACGTCGGCGATCTCGATCCGGCACGGCCAGGACTGGAGATTTATTATGGGATCGAGACTCGCCAGCAGAAAAACGGCATGTGCATGGTCGATGCCCGCACAGGTGAGATTCTTTGGGGCTACGACGGTCCAACGCGGCACGTTCATAGTCACGGGATGTGCAGTGATATTGATCCCCGTTATCCGGGCGCCGAATGTTACAGCGCCGATACGGACGCCAACAAGGATTTCGCTTGGGCAAAGTTGTGGAGCGCCAAAGGTGAAGTCATCAGTGAAGAAAACATTTCCGGTTTTGGCCCCCGCGTGGCCTACTGGGACGCCGATCCGCAGCGGGAACTGGTGATGGGCTCTCGAATCCGCAAGTACCACCCGTCGCAAGAGCTTTCACCTCGTCTAGAAGGGAGTTTCGTGGCCACGGTCGATCTTCTTGGCGACTGGCGTGAAGAGATCATTACGACGCTCCCCGGCGAAATGCGGATCTACGTGACCACGATCCCCGCAAGCGACCGGCGGCCGTGCCTGCTCCAGGATCCCATCTATCGGCTGGATGTTGCCATGGCGGCGATGGGATATTATCAGTGCCCCATGACCAGTTTCGATTTGGCATCTCAAAAAGCGGAGTGACCGTCATTTTAGGAGACGATCCCTGATCGTTCAAAAAGGGTATTTGCGACATTGTTGTCAACAAATCACTGCCAATCATGTTAAATATTGAGCAACTACGGATACTGACCGAGCAATTGAAGCGCGGCCAGATCGACGTGGAAGGTTTTGTCCAGGCGTGCCAAAAGTGGGGAATCGCCGATGTCGGTGAGGCCCAGGTGGACATAGATCGCCAGCGGCGCTGCGGATTCCCGGAGGTGGTCTATGGCGAAGGCAAGAGTGTCGAAGCCCTGCGCAAGATCTTCCATGCCCTGTGTGAAAACGGTGTCGATGTTCTCGCCACCCGAGTTTCTCAGGAGAAGGCCGACGCCTTACTTCCGGAGTTCCCCAACGCCCGATACAACGCTTTGGCCAAAACATTCCGGATTGCCCAGGAGGCAAAGACTGAGGATCAGCCGCGCGGAATTGTGACCGTGGTAACGGCCGGAACAAGCGATTTGCCCGTCGCCGAAGAAGCCCGAGAGACAGCCCTGTGGACCGGTGCAGAGGTTCGATTGGTCCAGGATGTTGGGGTGGCTGGGCCGCACCGCCTCCGGGCAAATCTGCACCTTCTTCAGGATGCCGACGCCATTGTCGTCGTGGCGGGCATGGAAGGGGCGCTGCCCAGCGTGGTGGGAGGGTTCGTTTCCTGTCCTGTTATTGGTGTACCCACGAGCGTTGGCTACGGGGCCAGTTTCGGCGGCGTCTCCGCACTGCTGAGCATGCTGAATAGCTGCGCGGCCAATGTGGTTGTGGTGAACATCGACGCCGGCTTCAAAGCTGGGTATGTGGCAGGTTTGATTGCCAAAAATAGTGCCCTGTCTCGCGCAAAATCCCAATCTGCCGCAAAATGATCCAAGTACCCTTTGAAGACAATCCCCACTTACCGGTATTGCCGATCCGTCCGCGAGACGCCCACAAAGGTCACTTCGGCACCGTGTTAATCGTCGGCGGAAGTCTCGGTATGACGGGGGCGGCTGGCCTGGCTGGAATGGCGGCCCTACGAGGCGGTGCCGGATTGGTCCGTGTCGCGGTTCCCGAGCCGGTGTTACCGATTGTCGCCGGGTATGAGCCGTCGTACACCACCATCCCACTCCCGGCCGATTCGGCGGGTCGTATTTCCTATCAGGCTCTGAAGAAGATACGTGTGGAGGCCGAACTGGCGGATTGGGTGGCACTAGGACCGGGACTGGGCCGTTCGTGGGGGCTATCGCGGCTTGTCTCCCAGCTATACCGCGACTTGCCCAACCCATTGGTGGTGGACGCCGACGGCCTGAATGCTCTGGTGACACTGGCCCCGGACATACCGCCCGCCAACGGCCCGCGGATTTTGACGCCACATCCAGGCGAATTCCGCCGATTGGTTGGGCCAGGTGCCGATCCTCGAGCGCCACTGGCTGATCGCTGGCAGTTGGCCCAGCATTACGCAGCCGTCTGGGATGCGGTGGTGGTCTATAAAGGCCATCCAACCTTGGTGACGGACGGAAAACGTCGTTATTTTAACCCAACCGGGAATCCTGGCATGGCCACGGGTGGATCGGGAGACGTTTTAACCGGTCTCATTGCCGCCTTAGGAGCGCAGGGACTCGATAGCTTTTCTGCCGCCCAACTAGGCGTTTATCTTCACGGTTTGGCTGGGGACCTGGGCGCCAAGGACCTCGGCGAAGAATCGCTGATCGCTTCGGATCTCCTGCGGTACCTCCCGCTGGCATTTCAAAAGTATCGAGAGACATCCTCCAAGACGAACGGATAAACGGAAGGGCCCGATCACCGTTTCGCCGGCTTCGCTTGCCAACCGAGGCACGGTCGCCTGGAATAAATCCCCCGCCAAATGGATCGAAATTATAGCTCCATACTTGACGCCGGGATGCTGCGGATATGCAAATCTACGCCTATCTTGCCGATCTTGTGGTGGCGCTCCATTTGGCCTACGTGCTAACGGTGATTGTCGGCCTGGTCCTCATCCTCGTCGGCTGGTTGGCTAAGTGGCGATGGATTCGCCATTTTTGGCTCCGCTTGATTCACCTGTTAATGATTGCCGTCGTCGCTTTTCAGGCCTGGATCGGTGTGATTTGCCCGTTGACCCACCTTGAGAATTATTTGCGGAAACTAGCCGGACAATCCGGCTACAGCGGGACGTTTATCGGCCACCTGTTGGAATCCTTGCTCTATTACGAAGCACCCCCGTGGGTCTTTGTGTTTGCCTACACCTTGGTTGCGGTGCTAATTCTTTCCACACTAATCCTGGTTCCCCCCAACTGGCCAAGGCGTCTTAAGCCTTCTCAGCAGTAGGCCGGTGTTGATTGGCTTTTATCGGTTCAGCCAAGTCTCAAAAAGGGACCGAGCCGTCTTCTGGAATATCCCGGCAACTTGAGGGATTCAAAAAGAACGCCATGGCTTTTGACAGAGGTGGGGCTTCCTCGCCCCGAAGCCATTTCTCAATAGCACAATTTGCGCTACTTGAGAGCCTATCCCATAATCTCCCCTCGCGCGTTCGGCGGGAGAGGGGTCGGGGGCGAGGGTAGCTCAAATCGCTGCCGGTTTTCTCGATGGACTCCGACGGTCGCTTCCCCTCACCCCAACCCTCTCCCAGAGGGAGAGGGGGACTTTTTGGGATAGGCTCTTAACTCATCGGCCCCTCTGAATCAGCACGGCAAAATAAGGAGTTCGGCCAAGGGTCCCCGCTGAGATGGGGAACTGTTGCACCTTTGTTTGTCGGGCAACGGGCCGTAACCAGTCCACGATTTGCTCGGCAGTCACAGGTTGCTCCCAGGGGTCTGCTCCCAAACTGCGAGACTTCTGCTGACGGTCGATGACCAAGATATATCCACCTGGCCGGGTCACGCGGGCCATTTCAAGCACGGCCTGCCGCGGCAAGAGGGCATGGGAAACCGCATCCACCGAAAAGACGGCGTGAAAACTCTGATCGGAAACGGGAATTCGCAGTAGGTTGCCTTCGATGGTTTTGATTCCGCGTGGTACCTGTCGAAGTGCCTCAGGCACGAAATCAATTCCGAACCACTGATGATGGGGAAACCAATTTGACAGGAACTTTAGGTAACGTCCGGTTCCACACCCAAGATCGGCCAAGGAGCTCCCTTGGGGCATGGTCGCAACCAGAGAACGGACCGCAAGCAGGCGAGGATCTTCCGCATCGAGAGGTTCTTCGTTTTTAATTCGTCCTCGATAAGCACATCGGACCCGCCAAAGCGTCGCCTCAAGAAAATACTTTGCCGCCAAGGGGTCAGGCTCACGATCATTTTCCGAAGTGCCCCGGGCACTTCGCGGAAAACTTCCATCAGGTAGTCGCCTCTTCTCCACGAATCGGTACGCCTGCTCACCCCGCGTTTCATTGAACATGCGAAGCCAAAGGAGCGCCGCCTGGGCAACGGTGGCCAAGAGGATGACCGACCCGTTGTCTTGTTCAGGTACGGCCCCCGCGGCGGTTTGCCGCCGATCGAGTTTTTCAACCAACGGAATAGCATCCTGGCGGTGGCCCCAATCGAGAAAGAAGATGGCCCGGCGAACGATGGCCGAGCTCTGCTCAGCCGGGACACGGCGGTGCCCGTGATGACGCCAGTAATCGATGGCCCTTAGAACCACGGTCGTCCAATCCGTATCGGGCCAACGGCGTCCTGCCCATAAAAGGGGCGACAAATCGGGCGGCTCATTAAACAGTGTCGTCGGTTCGTAGTTCCAGGCGCGATTACGCGGCGGCAAGAGGCGCCCTTCCTCTCCCACCCATTGCCTAAGGAAAACACACGCCTTCTGGGCTGCCCCCTCGAACTGGTTTAGTTCCGGCAGGGCCGCCAGCCAACCGCGTGCGGCAGCCGCTGTAGCAGAGAAAACCGGCTCCGCAGCCCGGGACTCCGACAGCGACCCGTCGGGAAGCTGCCTCTCTTGAAGCCACCGACCGATCCGCCAGGCAGCCTCGCGGTAGCCGAAGTGCATCATCACCTCCATGACCAGGCCCGCGGCCACGATGACGGACGGCGAGGGCGCGGCCTTTTCCTCCCATTTTTCCGACACCCGCATGAGCCACTCCAGAGTGGATTCGATCCCCTCTGGAGTGCGACTGAAAAGGCGAGAAAGAAAGCCCCATAATCCCCGGGTTCGGCCCGTTGTACCGCGATCGTCCGGTTCGGTGGCCTGGGATTCGGAATTACCAGGTGGTACGGGAGCATCCGATCGAACCATGGCGGCATCCTCGAGTTTCCTCGCCAATTGGCGGGGACTGGGGACCATCCTATGAAGCCCTCAGTCGGGCCATTTGTGTCGCATTCGTGAAGCCTTTTGCCAACCGGTTTTATCTCCCGAGACAAAATGGCCTTTCTTTTCGGGGCCGGTGAACCTTATGATAAGCACTGGTTTGCCGAATCTCAAGAAAAGTTGTGCCACCTCACATAAGGAGCCTTTTCCAATGAGTCAGTTTGAGGAGAATTCGCGGTCCAGGGATTTTGGGGAAACAGTTCCGCCCGAGAGATCGCAGCGCCGCGGTTGCCTTTGGATTCTCGTCTTTGTCGGCGTCCTTGTGATCATCGGTTGCGTTGCCCTTTGTTTGGGCGTGTTCGCCGTGGTCCTTTCAATGGGCAAAGAACCTTATCAAATGGCGGTGCGCCTGGTCACCCAAGATGCGCAGGTCGTGGAAAAACTGGGGAAGCCGATTGAGGTTGCCAGCTGGTTTCCGCAAGGGAGCATCCACGTCCGAGGGGATCAAGGAGACGCCAATTTGACGTTCCAGATTCGGGGACCACAAGGAAAGGCTACCGTCAATGTCGTCGCGCGGAGAATCAAAGGAAAATGGGGCTTGACCTCGCTCGACGTCACGTACCCCGATGGCACCCGACAGCCTATTGACGTTAGTGCGGAAGGCGATTCGGAGTTGGATGCCCCTCAGTGGCAGCCCGGCGCCCAGGTTCCCACGGAGTCAACCCAGCCCGCGGGCGAGGAACCATCCCAGTCCGAAGATCAAGGTAGGGAAGAAGGTCCGGCTCCGCCGTCACTGGAGGTAAAAATCCCCGAACTTCCCAAGCTGTGAGGGGACAGCCTCTACTGATTAGTGCCGCGGACTCGGCGGAGGGTGTCTTCGTACATCTCAATGTACCGCGGAGCGCTGTGCCGCCACGACCAATCCTGAGTAATCCCGTTCTGGATAAGTTGTCGCCAAAGGTCCGGCTGTCGGTAGGTTTCACAAGCTCGCTGCAATGTTCGCGACAGCTCCCAGGGATCTTCCGAGGAAAAGCTAAACCCATTGGCCCGGCCTCCCGCCGCGTTCTCCGAGCGGCAATCGACGATGGTGTCGGCCAGTCCGCCAATCTCGCGAACGACCGGAACCGTACCATAACGGAGCGCTTGGAGTTGGGCGAGGCCGCACGGTTCAAATCGGCTGGGCATAACGAAGATATCTGCACCGGCATGAATGCGATGGGCCAGGGGGTGACAAAAGTCGATCCGTACTGCAATTTTCTGCGGCCAGCGATCGGCGAACTCACGAAATCGCTGTTCCAAAGCGGTGTCCCCAGTTCCCAAAATCACCCATTGGGCATCTTCTTTTTCGAGCCAGTAGGGCAAGATGTCGGCCACCATGTCGAAACCTTTTTGGTGCGTGATCCGCCCAATCATGCTGATGAGGGGTGCGTCCGGCCGAACGGGTAGCCCCATCTCTTCCTGTAGGGCCTTCTTGCAAATTGCCTTTCCTTGAAAAACCGTCTGCGCATTATAACGACAGGCGATGTGGGGGTCTGTCTCCGGATTCCACACGGTGTCATCGATGCCGTTGAGAATACCGTAGAGCACGTCTCGTCGAGAACGAAGGACGCCTTCCAGTCCCCACCCGAACTCAGGGGTTTGAATCTCTTGGGCATATCGTGGGCTGACCGTGCTAATGGTATCCGCAAACACGATGCCCGTTTTCAAAAAGCTTAGTTGCCCATAGAACTCCATTTGTCGCCAATTGAAGTATTTCCAATCAAGGCCGGTCAAAAGCATGTCCCAGTGCCAGAAGCGACCTTGATAAGCCAGATTGTGAATCGTCAGGACGCTTCCAATCCCTCGATAGAGTGGCGACTGGCTATATTCGATTTTCAAGTAGGCCGGTACAAGACCCGTTTGCCAATCGTGAACATGGAGAATGTCGGGCACGAAATCGAGCAACCGGATGGCCTCCATGACCGCACGATCGAAGAACACGAACCTTTCGCAATTATCGGCGTAATCCTGGCCATGAACGTTGTAGAGAGCATCCCGATCGTAGTAATAATCTTGCTGGACAAAGTAGAAGGTCACATTATCCGCGCGGCTTTCGAGCAGTCTGCCCGAGACGGTCTTGCTTCCCACTGAAACAATGAACTCAAGGCCTAGGGAACGGATTTCCCGACCCGCATACCAAATGCCGCGGTAAGCGGGTATGATCACGCGGACATCGTGTCCCAGGTTGGCGAGTGCAAAGGGAAGGCTGCCGCAGACATCCCCTAATCCCCCGGTGGTTGCGAAAGGCACGGCTTCACTGCTTGCAAATAGAATCCTCACTGGCGTCACCTCCGGACGGCTTACGGTCTTAGAGAGCATGCCGAATCACTCGGCAAAACATTTTGCCCAGTCGCCACAACAAGGCAGAAACCCTTAACAGTATTCTGGCGCTGAGGGATACCCCATTAAGTCTAGCTCAGGATTTCGGGGAAGGAAGTTTTTGTCGATACAAATGGGCACTTCGCTTTCAACTCATAAAACCATCAAATATACCAGATTCATCTGAATTTTACGGCTGCCTGTGGTGACGTTGGATGACGAACAAGGCTCCTTTCCAAAGGGAAAACGGACCGGCGTGGGGCCAATATCGCAGCGATACGGCTTAGAGCCTATCCCATAATCTCCCGTCGCCCGTTCGGCAGGAGAGGGGTTGGGGGTGAGGGTGGCTGGAATCGCTGCCGGTTTTCTCAATCGATTCCCACATTCGTTTGCCCTCACCCCAACCCTCTCCCAGAGGGAGAGGGGGACTTTTTGGCATAGGCTCTCGGTCGAGGCTTATCTTCTCAACCGGTATTGATTTGCGGAAATGTCGTCACCAAGAGAGTGCTTCATGTCGTTCGGGTCATATCGAAGACAAGTAGCCTATGCGATGTATTAGCTGACGGGGAGAAACGGGTGATTTCAGTCGTTTTCCTTGGACGTGTTGTGAGTCAGATTTTGGTCTTGCGGACCACGGGAGGCATGCTCATTTTGTGTTCGGGAATGTTGACAAAAAGAAACTTCGGGCAACGCCCTCCTTATGCCGAATGCTAGATGAAGGGGTCTTGCCCCGGTCAGAAAAGTCTCGCCACAGGATGGTTCTTTTCCTCCGCTCATGGCTGTGGAGGAGCACGGATGCCGCAGGGATGGCACCTTGATTGATTTGACAATAAAGCGGCATTACGGCTCGCTGATTCACCAAACGGTGAAGTGATCAATTCGCAGATCCGTTAAAGCGGCAGCAGTTTGTGGTTGTCGTGACGGACATTTGTCCCCATTGGTTTGACCCGTTTGGGGATGCGTGTCTAGGGTTTAAGCCGTTCAGGATGCCCATGAATGTTTTTTGTCCGATGATAGCTTCAACTCTCGCGACATTTGCGTAATGTGAAAACGCCGGTCCTTCAAATCCTTTGTCGAATCTTCCTGTGGCTCGTCCTTTGTGGGAGCGCGGGGGAGGTTTGTGCCTGGCTTTGGTCAACAGGCACACCAGCGACGCCCCATCCCGCCGTGGCCCGCATTTTTGCCTTGGACACCCGAGCAGTTTTCAAGGGCACTGGAACGCTGGTCGCGGTCAGCTCTTATCACGGCCTTGTGATCACCAATTGGCATGTTGTGCGAGATGCCAAGGACGCCGTATTGGTGCAATTTCCCGACGGTTTCGCCTCCCCAGCGACCATCTTGAAGGTCGATCGCGATTGGGACTTGGCGGCGCTGGCTATCTGGCGACCCCGTGCCAAACCGGTACCGATCGCTGTGGACCCACCCAAACCTGGGGACATCCTAATGATAGCGGGCTACGGACAAGGAGATTACCGTATTTCCTACGGGCCGTGTACCCAATATTTGTCTCCCGCCCCAAATCTTCCCGCTGAGTTCGTAGAGGTGCGGACCACCGCGCGTCACGGCGATTCTGGCGGGCCCATCTTTAATGCCCGGGGTGAATTGGCAGGAGTCCTCTTTGGCTCCGGATCCGAGGACATGATCCTCTTTCGGCTGGGATCCGGATATACCGTTGGGGCCTACTGCGGTCGGGTACGAAGCTTCTTATTACCGTTGCGCGACGTGTTCAATAATCTCCCGCCGCCCGACATCCTCCTAGCTCAGGCAATGAGTGCGGGAGCTCCCCCGGTTACTACGAACGGCAGCACCCAGGTACCTTCACAGGCAGGGAGTGCCCCAACTGCCGGATCTTACGGGATTGCTGCTACGACCTCTGGGGCTGCGGGAAGTTCCCCTTTTCAGGTGCCGCTTGTCGCGGGGCCCCAGGGAGCGGGAAGTGGCGTCTCCGCCGGGTCGTCCCCTGATGGAAGACAAGGCTCGCCCGGACTGCATTCGTACGCCGCACTGTCATCAGGGGTTACGCCCCAGAACATCGCTGCCACCAAGACCAACGTGCCATATGGGGCTTCGGACGCGCTGGCCCAGGGATGGAGGGAAAGCGCCGCCAATTCCGAGAGTTCTTCGCCGTTCACGGCTCGCTCGAATGAGCTCGCCGGTGGGCAGCAAGGGTCGTCCGACGGCCAAAGTCACAGTGGCGAGCCCTATCGGAGTTCCTACCCAGGTCAAAACAACACTTATAGCTCCGGTTCGTCGGCAGGGACAGAATCCTCCTATGCCTATTCTGGGCGGGAGAGCACGCGATCAGACTGGTCGTACGGACCATCCTCTCCCTACGGCAGGGATACTAGCGAAATAACTAATTCCATGGCAAACAGCAGAAATGAGGGCCCCTCTTATGGCGGCGGTTCGTCTTGGGACTCCACTTCCAAAGCCTCGAGTGCCGCAAGTGAATATGGGTACGCTTCCTCCACTTCTGACTACGGATACAACTCCTCTGGTTCCGATTACGGATATAACTCCTCCGGCTCTGGCCACGCGTCATACTCGTACGATAGCCAGAAAGGTCAGCAACCTTCGGGCGAATCGTATCGTCAAGAGAGTAACTCGTTCGCCTCTGATGAAAGAAGGAGTACCGCTCAAGGGGGTTATGCCACGGCTGGAGAAAACAATAAGCGTAACGGCGAACGTTCACGTGACAACAATTTTGCCCGAAATTCTTCGTCGGGCTATGACAGCTCACAATCGCCTTATGGGTCGGAAGAAGATAACGTCCCGCCGTATTCTTACGGCTTGGAACGTACCGGAATATCCGAGTATGCGGCTGGGAACGATTCGTGGGGTTCAGAAGATGGTACGCCGGCCGGCGGTCTATCGTCCACGAACTCGTTGCGGCGAGATCGGCAAAATTCGCGAAGCTACACGGCGAGTATCAATACCGGATCAAATTCAACGAAGTCATCGGAGAGGGACGACTCCGACGAGGATCGGTATTCATCACCCGATCAATCAGATCTTTCCAAAACTATCTCCCCGAAACAATCTAACAACTCAGCCTCCACCGGCTCGTATTCCGGATACTCGGCCATCCCTGTCTATGACGAAGACGACAACGGTTCCCGCAATCGCGGAAGTGCCACAACAGCCTCCAAAGGCTCATCTTCTTGGGACACGAACTCGGATCACAGCGGTACTTCCTCCGAGGACGGTGACCGCGGTGGGTCGGCGTCTCGTTCAAGCGGTTCCAATTCCCGGTCCTCGTGGGATCAATCCGGGACGTCGTATCGTGAGTCCAATTCTGGAACTTCCGGCTCAGGAAACTCGTCCCCGAAAGGCTATCAAGGAGGTAAAAAACCTCGCAGCTCCAGTTCATCCCATTGGGATGGATCCGAGGAACATTCGAGCAATTCCTGGAGCAGTAGCAGTTCAGGACGCGCAACGTCCCGGAACTCTTCGGAGACGGGTACCAGTGATTCCCTGTCTCACGGAGCATCATTGTCGAGTTCAGCCGGCAATTCTGGCAGCACAACCGCCGAGAATGGCAATTCCGCGGATGATGCTGAGCAAGCGTCGAAAGGCCAAGAGCGTGCAAATGCTAGCAGCACCGCAAGCGAGCCAACCGAGAAGCAACCTTCGCCTACAAAAACAACACCGGGCTGGGAAAGTATGATCGGCATTGCCGGTTTGCTCATCCTCTTCATTCAGAGCATGCGTTGGCTCAGCCTCTTGTACGATCGAAGTTACTACCAGCGGCGGCGGAGCTATCGACCCGTCCGGCGGCGGACGACGTGGACGCCGACCACTCCGCCCGCATATCGGTGGTACTATTGAACGACCATGCTCACTTCTCCTGATTTTCTCTGGCCGAGAAACTAGAATAACCGTTAAGAGGTATTTCCGCAAACCCATACAACCGAGCACGACGCGGAAAATAACGATCTTTTTCCTGTGCACGTGCCAGTCGGCTGTGGTGCCTTATGACACTCCTTTACTATGATCCTTTCTTCTTACAGCACGAGACCGGAGCCCACCCGGAGCGGGCCGAGCGGATCGCTGGGGTGTTGGAAGCCTTTGAAGATCAGAAACTTCTCCAGCAATGCCGGCGTCCCACATGGAAAGCGGTCTCCCGAAGTCGGCTCACATTGATCCATTCGCCCCGATATATCGACGAAGTCTGGGCTGTGGCAAAATCGGGTGGAGGTGATTTGGATCATGACACGATATGCAGTCCCTCGTCGTATGATGTAGCACTTTTCGCGGCGGGAGCTGTTTGTGATGCCGTCGAGCGCGTTGTCCGTGGCGAAGATCGCCGTGCGCTTTGTTTGATTCGTCCTCCGGGTCACCACGCCCTGCGCGAGCGTGCGATGGGGTTTTGCATCTTCAACAATATCGCTATTGGCGCGGCGGTCGCCATCTGGGAATTGGGGCTGGAACGTGTCCTGATCGTCGATTGGGACATTCACCATGGAAACGGCACTCAGGCAGCATTTTGGGAGGACCCACGTGTGGGATTCCTCTCGATTCATCGCTATCCGTTTTATCCGGGCACCGGAACCGAGGACGAAATTGGCGAAGGACTAGGTAAAGGTTATACAAAGAACATTCCCGTAGCATATGGGATCTCCCGCGTCGATTACCGGGAAACGTTAGCACAGGCCTTGGAAGAGTTTGCCGCCTTTGTGAAACCGCAACTTGTCCTTCTCAGTGCGGGCTTCGATACCCACCGGCTTGATCCCATTGGGAATCTCGGCCTCGAAACCGAAGATTACGAACCGCTCACGGCAATGGTGCTGGATATCGCCGATACTTATGCGGAAGGTCGATGTATCAGCGTCCTCGAAGGAGGGTACAACCGCCTGGTCACGCCAGAGTGTCTTTCCGTGCACCTTCGTACGATGCTCGAACGGGATCAAGGGGAACGGGGGCGTTCTGTCTCCGATGATCTCGCCCAGAAGGAGGACACAGACAGAAACACGTGAGGAGACCAGAGCGTGTCGAAACCTCTCTTGGAGTGTCGTGCCATCGTAAAGCGATTTGGGGGAATTCTCGCCCTCGATCGAGTGGACTTTGATCTGTATCCCGGCGAAGTTCACGGATTGGTGGGCAGCAACGGTGCCGGCAAGAGCACGCTCATGAAGATTCTCGCCGGTGCGATTCCCGATTATGAAGGAACAGTACTTCTCGACGGGCAACCGGTCAATTTGCGCGATCCTCACACCGCGTTAAAACTGGGGATCGCCATGGTGTATCAGGAGTTTTCGGGGATCGGGCAACTGTCGGTGGCCGAGAACCTGTTTCTCGGTCGGCAGCCGCTCACGAAATGGGGGATTGTGGATTGGCGGGCCATGGTTTCGTGGGCTGAAGAATATCTCCACGATCTCGGAATCAAGCTCGATGTCTCCCGCCGACTGGATCGCTATCCCCTTGTCGTCCGGCAAATGGTCGAAATCATCAAAGGGGCGTATCGGGGCGCCAGAGTGCTGATCCTTGACGAACCGACAAGTGCCCTCAGCCCTCCGGAAATTGAACGACTGTTCGAGTTGATCCGGCGGCTCAAGTCACGTGGAGTGGCGATGATCTTCATTAGTCATTTCTTGGAGGATACCCTTCGGATCTCCGATCGGGTGACGGTCTTGCGCGAAGGCCGCCGTGTTCTCACACGTCTCTGCCACGAGGTAACCAAGCAAGATCTTGTACGGGCCATGGTGGGGGAACGCTGCGAGGAGATGGCCATGGCCGACCAACAAGTGGTGACCCTACCTCCCCCATCCCAGAATCCACCGGTGTTGGCCGCTGAAGACCTGACACTCCGTGGTGTCTTCGAAGGAATTCGTCTCCAAGTGGCGCCGGGTGAAATCCTGGGACTGTACGGCTTTGTGGGGGCAGGGCATCAGGAATTGGTCCAGGCCGTGGCCGGGGCGCAACTGCCCACCCGTGGGCGCATTCTGCTTGATGGACAGCCGTTGCCCCTGGGTAAACCTCGCGCGGCTGTGCGAAAGGGGGTCGTCTTGGTTACGGCCGACCGTGCCGCCGGACTGTTCATGCGTGGTGAGGTGTACAAGAACGTCACGATGGCCTATCTCGAACAAGCCGTCGGGGAGTGGATCACCGCCCGGCGTGAAGTCATGGCCGTTCAGCCCGTCTTGGAGAGGGTGGCCTGCTCTCCGCCAGACCCTTGGATGAAGGCCGGCCAACTCTCCGGCGGAAACCAGCAGAAGGTGGTCTTCGCCAAATGGCTGTTGGGACCAGTCCGCGTTCTTCTTTTGGAAGAACCAACCCGGGGCATGGATATCGCCGCCAAGGAAGATGTCATGCGATTAGTCCAGGATTTGGCAAAACAGGGCGTGGCCGTGATTTTGGCATCAACGGAGCCGGAGTTGATTCTCCGCTATGCCCACCGAATTATCGTCTTTAGCCGCGGGCGGATCACCGCCAGTTGGGCAGGAGAGACGGTCACCAAACAGGACCTGATGCGGGCAGCATAGTCGGCTGGATCGTCCTTCCCGCGGAAACCTCCACGCGTATCGAACAACTTATAATCGGATCTTATACCAATTCGAGAAGATTTCAGCAGGGTGAAATGCGATGGCCAATTGGCGAGGAATCTTTCGACGTTGGGAACCACAGGATATTGCCCCCGTCGTTTCGCTAGCAGCGCTCATTGTTTTTTTTTCTATAGCTGCCCCCGGCTTTTTTCGCTGGAATACGCTTGTGACGGCCATGCAGCAGGGGGCGGTCTTGGCGATCGTCAGTGCCGGCCTTACCTTTGTCTTGCTTGCTGCCGAGATTGATCTAGCTGTGGGCGCCGTGGCTCTTTGGACGGCCTGCTGTTGTGGGTGGCTCTTTCAAAATTGGGCAACACAAACCACTGAGGGACGTTTTGTCGCTTCTCCCGGCTTTGTCGCCACGGTGATTGTCTTGCCGCTCTTAACCAGCTTGCTTTTGGGAACGCTGTCAGGGTTTCTCACCGTGCAATCCCGGCTGCCAAGTTTCATCATCTCCCTGGCCATGATGTTCATTTCCCAAGGGGCCGCAAGGTATATCACGCGGGGCCAGGCCTTCCGCGTCCCCGAGCTGCTTAACTACGTGGGAAACCGTGGTCTGGAACACGAAGGTCTGACTGTTGTCCCCTACAGTGCCATGTTGGCGGCAGTGATCATGTTGGTCGGCCATATCGTGTTACAGTACACGCGATTTGGCCGGTATGTTTACATGACTGGTGGAAATCGGCAAGCCGCTCGATTGGCAGGTATTCCGACAGGCGTTATTGTGACAGCTTGCCTGGCCATCTCTGCGGTAACGGCCGGGATCGGGGGCTTGGTGAACGCCGGCCGTATGACCAGCGTTACACTCGATCAGAACCAAGACCTCCTCCTCAGTGCCCTGGCCTGCATCGTCCTCGGCGGGACAAGTCTTTTCGGCGGAGAGGGTAGCATGGGCAAGACGCTCGTGGGTGTGGCGACTTTTACAGTCCTCAATATTGGCCTGAACTCGATTCGCCTGGACGATTTCGCCCGTCCCTTCCTGATGGGTGTCATCCTTTTGGCGTCGCTGCTGCTGAATGCGATCCTCTCTCGCAGACAGCAGTGGTCGTGATGAAAAGGCCTCGTATTGTTCACGGACCAGGCATCAGTGACAATGCGAATGGATAAGAGCCTATCCCGTAATCTGTCCTCGCCCGTTCGGCGGGAGAGGGGGACTTTTTGGAATAGGCTGTAAGTCGGTAACAGGCCTTTGATGAACGGATTACCATGAATCGCGAGAAGACCCCTGCACCTTTCGATGTCACAGAATTGCGGCAACAGTTTCCGGCCTTGTCTCAACGGCGGGACGGTCAGGTGTGCGTTTATTTTGACGGGGCGGCAGGGACGCAGGTTCCGCATCGGGTTGTGGATGCGGTGTGTCGGTACCTCATCGAGACCAACGCCAATCACGGCGGCGTCTTTGCCACAAGCCGGGAGAGCGACGCCATCCTGGAAGCAGCACGCCGATTGCTGGCCGAGTTTCTCGGCACGCCGGATTCGGACACGATCGTTTTTGGGCCCAACATGACAACCTTAACCTTTGCCCTCTCCCGGTCGCTCATGAAGACCTGGAAACCCGGGGACGAAATCGTGGTCACCGATCTGGAACACGATGCCAACGTGACGCCCTGGGTCCTCGCCGCCCGAGAGGTTGGAGTCAACGTTAAGTCGGTGCGGATCAATGCCGCGGATGGCACTCTTGAGTTGGAAGACCTCCACTCAAAGCTGAGTCGCAAGACACGGCTTTTGGCCGTCACATGTGCTTCTAATGCCCTGGGGACGGTAACACCGATTGCCGAAATCGTCCATCTCGCCCACCAGGTTGGTGCCCTTGTCTTTGTCGATGCCGTCCACTACGCACCGCACCGGTTGATTGATGTTATGGCGTGGGACTGCGATTTTCTGGTCTGTTCGGGTTATAAATTCTTTGGGCCTCATGTGGGCGTCCTTTGGGGAAAGCGCGAATGGCTCGTATCGCTGCCCTGCTACAAGGTGCGGCCAGCACCGGATGAGATCCCCTATCGCTGGATGGCCGGCACGCAAAACCACGAAGGAATTGCCGGCTTGCACGCCGCACTTGAGTACCTCATGGAGATCGGTCACCGGGCCCACCCGGAACCGAGTACACCGCGGGAGTGTTTTGCCGCTGCGTTTCGGGCCATCCAAGAGCACGAACAAGAGCTGACCAAGGTCCTGTTGGAGGGCCTGGCCGCGCTGCCTGAGTTCAAAGTTTGGGGCATAAGTGATCTTACGCGACTCCGCGAACGCGTGCCCACGGTGGCCGTCACCCATCGGCGACTCACGCCCAAAGAATTGGCGGAGTTCCTGGCCTTGCGCGGCATCTTTGTGTGGCATGGGAATTTTTACGCACTTCCGGTCACGCAAGCACTGGGTTTGGAACCCGATGGCCTGCTCAGGATTTCGATGGTCCATTACAATACCAAGGAAGAGGTCTATCGGCTCTTGGCTGCCTTCCGCGAGTTGCGCGATTGAACCAAACCGACAAGGCGCGGGGACTCATAGCGAGGCTAGAACGGGGTTTGCGTCGTCCCGGCCGTCCAAGTTTGGCTGTTCCTCGCTTCGGAGCTTTTGGAAGCACTATGGAAGTTGTCCGGCAAAGTGTTTATGACTATCCCAAATATTACGACGTTCTCTTCGGTTCAGACTGGAAAGCCGAGTACGACTTCTTGTGCGACTGCTTTGAATACTATGCCAAGCGTCCGGTCAGACGGGTATTCGAGCCTGCCTGCGGAACCGGAAGATTACTCTTCCGTTTTGCCCAAGCGGGATACGAAGTCGCCGGACTTGATCTCAACGAGAAGGCCGTCGAATACTGTAACCGCAGATTCCAGCGTTTGGGCCTCTCGGCTCATGTCTGGGTCGGCGATATGGCAGATTTTCGCGTTAAGCGCAAGTATGATGCTGCCTTCAACACCATCAACAGCTTTCGTCACCTAACTGACGACAAAAGCGCTATGGGACATCTTGCCTGTATGCGGGAAGCGTTGGCCAAAGGCGGTCTTTACATCTTGGGCTTTCACCTGACCCCCAATCGGCCACCAAAGTGTACCGAGGAATCCTGGGTCGTTCGACGCGGCCACCTTCAGGTCAACTCCTGGATGAAAACACTGAGCCTCGACCGGCAGCGGCGGGAAGAAAAAGTTTACCTTCAGTTTGACGTTTATACGCCCCGTAGATCCTTTCGCATCGTCAACGAGTTCGTCTTCCGCACATACACGTGGCAACAATTCCACAGACTTCTGCAGAGGGTTGGGGGCTGGGAAATTGCGGGCACCCACGATTTTGCATACCGGATTGATGAACCGATCACTGTCGACGATTACACCGAAGATGTGGTGTACGTCTTGCGCCGGGTGTAGGAACTAGCACGACCTCCGTCGCAAGATTGATACACACAAAGCACACCAGCCAAAAAGGATTTGAAACCTGTTTCACTGAGAGGAAAGCATGACATCAGCGCAGCACAGTCAATCGGAACTAGAACGTTTCTTACGAATTGCCGACATGGCCGTCGATGCGGCAGCCGAGGTGCTTCTCACCAAATTCGGTCGGGTGGAAGCTCAATTGAAAGGCTACGCCGACTTTGTTACTGAGGCCGATATGGGTGCCCAACAGGCCGTTGTCGAGATCATTCACCGCGAGTTTCCCCATCACGACTTTCTCGGTGAAGAAGGGAGCCGGGGGGGATCGTCTCAGTCGTCATACCGCTGGATTCTAGACCCTCTCGACGGTACGACGAATTACGTCCACGGTGTGCCCTTTTTCGCCGTCTCGCTGGCTCTCGAGTACGAAGGGCGGCCCATCGTGGGCATTATCTACGATCCTATGCTCCGGGAGCGGTTTACAGCGGTTACCGGCTGGGGGGCACAACTGAATGGTCAACCGATTCGGGTCAGTCACGTCAAACGATTGAGCGATGCCCTCGTCTCCATCGGACTTCCTGCCCGCGTGGTTCCTGATTCGGTGGATGTTCACTGGATGATCCAATCCGCCGTGCATTGCCTATCCATCCGACGGACGGGGTCGGCAGCCCTGAATATGGCCTATCTGGCGGCGGGGCGGTTCGATATCTCATGGGCGCTGACGACCAAGGCTTGGGATGTTGCGGCGGGAGCCATTCTCATCGAAGAGGCAGGGGGCGTGGTCACGGGTCTTGATGGCCAGCCCTTGAATGCCCAGGGTGGGCCGTACGTGGCTGCCGCCAATCGCGATCTACTGGATCAGTTCCTCGCCGTTGTCGGGCCGTTTCGCAAATAGTCACGCTTTGAGTTGCAACCGCCCCTGAGGAACGTTATCCTAAAAGCGCCGCTTGGGATTAGTTCGGCCATGTCCGTTTGATATTTGGTCAGTCACCGACGAGGGAGTCCATGTCTCACGAGCACACCACGCCGCACGGAAAGATCCGTCCGCACTGTTGCCCATGCTGTGATTCGTCAGTTCCGATCAACCTCGGCGAATTCACAAGGCGGACCTTTTTAGGAGGGGCCACTTTGGGCACGGCCCTGTTTGCCGGTCTGACTTGGGCAAAGCTCGCGGAGGAAACGCCTGAGCTGCCCATGCCCCCTGGCAGGCTTCCTCTGAAGGTTAAGCCCGTTTTCCTGTATCACGTGTACCAGCCGCGTCCCCAAACGAGTTGGCGTCCTTGGGGTGGAATTCAGACCGAAGAAGCTGCCGCAGAGGAGGTCAAACGGATTCAGGGCGAACTCGAGAAACTCCAGGCGGCTGCGGACTTCCCCATGGAAATTGCACCGCTCACCGCGACTAAAAACGCCGCGGAATTGGCTCAAATGCCGGATGTCCAATCTGCGGACGTCCTTTTGGTGTATGCCAACGACGGCGATTTGAACGCCATAGCCGCTCTCAAGAAAGACACCATCTTCTTTATCCGACACAAGTCCGGCCCAGTGTATCTTTATTACGAGATCATCAGTCCTCGTTTCCTACGTCAGCACACCGACGAGCTGAAAGTCCCGGGCATGGATAACGACGATGTCGTGATCGACAATTACGATGAAGTTCTCTGGCGCCTGCGCGCGCTTTGTGGGCTGAAAAATGCTCGTAATCAACGGATCATCGCAGTAGGTGGAGCCGGGGCGTGGGCCCAACCCCCGAAGGTGGTTCCCGAACTCGTCAAGAAGATTTGGAACACAGAAATCATTGACCTGCCCTATCCAGAATTGGGCAAGATGATCCAGGCAGCCCGCTCCGATCAGGCGGCCGTGAACCTGGCCAAACGGCGAGCCGAAGAGTATCTCAAGGACCCAATGGTCAAATTGGAGACAGATCGCACTTATGTGGAAAACGCGTTTCTTTTGGATCAAGTTTTCCGCAAGGTGATGGCCCAAGCCAACTGCCGGATGATTACCATCCACGGATGCATGGGAACAATTATGCCGCTGGCCGAAACCACGGCCTGTCTCACGCTGAGCACCCTCAATGATGACGGTTACCTGGCGTTTTGCGAATCGGACTTCGTGGTGATTCCTTCAGGGATGCTCCTCTGTGGAATTTCTGGCTTGCCGCCGTTCCTTAATGACCCGACCTATCCTCACGACAAGATCATCACGCTGGCCCATTGCACGGCCCCACGGAAGATGAATGGCAAGGAGAAGGAGCCCGCGCGACTTCTCACGCATTTCGAGTCGGATTACGGTGCTGCGCCTAAAGTCGAAATGCGGAACGGCCAGGTTGTTACAAATATCCTGCCAGACTTCAAATCGGAACGCTGGGTGGGCCTGCGGGGCGAGATCGTTGCCCATCCTTTCCTGCCCATTTGCCGTTCGCAAATCGATATCAAGTACACCTGCGACGACAAGATCCTGGCCGACAGGATGCCCGGCTTCCACTGGATGACAATCTACGGCGATTACATCCGTGAAGCGGGCTACGCCCTGAAACGGGTCGGCATCAAGTTCGAAGTTCTCGGCTGATGCAATCGAGTCTTTCGACGCTTCTACGGGCCGCACCGTCCTCTGGGCGGTGCGGTCTTTTCTTTAAGAGCAGCTTAAGGTACTGCTATTCCGTGGATGGGGAAATGACCTTTTCCCGCAGATAGACATCGAACCATTCTGCGATGCGTTGCTCGGCCTCATGGGGAACGCTGTGGCCTTGCCGGTGATTCCATAGGCCCAAAGCCGGCCGCTCTGTGTAGATTCGATAGACTTGCCACGCCGATTGCAGATACGGCAGACTTTTTTCACCATCTGCCGAGTCGCCACCAATCAAAAGAAACGCCCGCGGGGCAATGAGGGCCAGGAGCTCATGGTGGTCATGTCCAAACTGTGGCTCGCGAATCTCTGGGCCTAAATACCACGGGGCGTCCCAGTTGGAGAAACTTAGCCCGACACCGCCCTCGCTCGAAACCGTGGCCCTAATCCGCTCGTCGAAGGCCGCTAGGTAGAGCACTTCCTTTCCGCCCAGAGAATGGCCAATGGCCCCGATGCGTTGCCCATCAACACCTGGCAACTGGGTCAGCAAATCAACCGCCGCCATCCCGTCCGCTAACATCTTGCCCATCCCCTTCGAACCGGGAAATGACCGTTGATAGCGGCGAACCTGTGCCTGGTAATCATACGGCGGTCCATCACTCCACAAATAACAACGCGGACATAAGGTCACATATCCCCGCTTGGCCAGTTGAAGGCCAAAGGCCTTCGTTGTTTCCGCCGTTAGCCCGGCCGGTTGGCGGATTGTGTCATTCGTCGTGGAGTGAAAAACGATCACCGCCGGCAAAAGGGTCTTGTTCGATTCTAAAGGATTGGTGTCCTTAGGGAAGAGAAGAAACGCCTCTGTGGGCCAATTACCCGGCGTTTCGTAACGAATCAAACACCGCACCACGCCATCCGTCTCCGCCTTCTCCATGACCTGCATCGTGGCCAAACTGCGGTGGATATCACGCTCAGGCAACTTCAGAAACTCCAACCACCACTTGCGAATACCTTCACGATATGCCCGCCACTGCTCGGCCCTCGCAATGCGAGAGCCATCCGGCCTGACGAGCAAGTTCATGGGAATGTTTTGATCATTGCCCAAAGCCAGTCCCATCTGAACATCGCCGAGCCAAGGGACATGATGAACCGGCGCTACGTCCTGGCCAAAACCTACCGCCGCTTCCCATACCAGAAAAAGACCCCATAAAACCGTCCAAACCAAATCGCCTTTACGTCTGTCTCCGCTTTTATCGAAACTTCTCTCGCACCGGCCAAATGGGGCTTTCACGGCTGCGCCTCCTTAAATAGGACGACGACTCTCGAGCATCGGACGGCCCGAAAACATCTCGCTGGTGCCGGAGCTCTCTTTCCAAGGCATCAACCGACGTGTTATTCAGCGATAGCTGTGCAGAATCTTCTGACGGTAATGATAAAATCTAGCCAAAACGATCTTACACCAAATCTTTGGCCATTCCCTTTGGCAATAACTGCCTACGGATATCGCTTCACTGGGACGTCGTTTTTTTGTTGAGGGCCAGGCGTACTTCGGCCATCTCGAATAATCTTTTCTAAAAGTTTTTTCATGGCCTCAACGCGATCGGAATAACGGTCGGCCAGATTGGCGGTTTCGCCCGGATCATTGTCGAGCTGATATAGCTCAGGGTTTTTGTTCAAGATTAGTTTCCACGGCCCCTCGCGGACGCTAGGGACCCCGCTGCTAGCACAACTGACCGCATGGGGCCGGACAGACCGATTCTCTCCCCGAAACAGCGGCAAAAGACTGAAGCTATCCTCTCCAGCGTTGGGTGGGATGGGAACCTCTAGGATCTCGGCCAACGTGGCAAAGAGGTCGGCTTGATGCACCAATTGAATGCACACACTGCCGGGCGGCACGACCTTCGGCCAGCGAACGATGAACGGAACACGATGGCCCCCTTCGTACACCGATGCCTTATAGTCCCGGAAAGGTCCACTGGAAAAATGGCCCATCTTTTCCAGTGCTTCGGCCCCTGTATAGCGGGCCTTGCCATTGTCACTGGTGAAGATGACAAGGGTTTTGTCGGTCACCCCGATTTCGTCGAGGGTATCCAGCACACGCCCGACCATGGCATCCGTCTCCATCACGAAATCCGCATACACGTTGAGGCCACTTTTTCCCTTCCATGGTTCATTCACCGCCAATGGCTCATGGGGACTCGTCAAAGGGAAGTAAAGCAAGAACGGTTTTCCATCCTCCCCACATTGACGTATGAATTCGCATGCCCGGTCGGTAATTGTTGGAAGGATGTCCCCAAAACGCCAGTCGGGCAAAGCGGGTCCCGGGAGGCTGGCCATCCGTGGTTCGGCGCCGAGAAAACGGTCGGGAAGCAGCACGCTTGGGATTCCCACCGTCCGATCGTTTTTGATGAAACAAAACGGCGGCCAGTTCGGCACATCGGTGCCAAAGTACTCGTCAAATCCCCGTTCCGTTGGGCCACCCGGTATTCGTTGGGAAAACACCCTCTGCCAAGCTTCTACCTGTTCCTTGGTTGGTGGTGGCGTTTCTTTCTGGTTGCGGGCAACACGAAAATACTTCATCTCCTCGGCAGGGATAGGCCAATCCCAGCCCAAATGCCACTTACCAAAACAGGCCGTGCGGTACCCACGGGCCTTGGCCAACGTGCCGATCGTCAT
>JAKPII010000019.1 GCA_029549885.1 Planctomycetota bacterium | reverse complement strand
GCCGGAGGCCCTCATCGTCCACTTCGCCGATGACCTCGACGCGAAATTCCACATGTTTTGGAAGGCACTTCAGCACGACTCAAAAGAAGGTCCTCTGACCAGCGATCGCAATCCCCTGCGGCAGGCCATTTTTCGGGGTTTAAAGTAACTCTGAGCCCCATATCCTTGGCGGCGGGTTCTATTCTACTTATATCCGCTGGGCTTGGATCACGCGGGGCAGACGCGCCAGATCACGGACAACAGGCCCCAACCGGAATCGCCCGTCGGCTTCCACCAATTCGCATACCCGCTGGCAGATCATAGGAGAAATCTCAAAGATCAAATAGCCCCCTGTTACCAGCTTTTCCGCTGCTTGAGGAATCAGCCGCTCAATAACCTCCGTACCTCGCGGTCCGGCAACCAAGGCTTGATAAGGTTCATAGTTGCGCACGGTGGTCGGCAGATTCGCAAATTCTGCCTCGCTGACATAGGGCGGGTTGGAAATGATGAAATCGAAAGTCATCTCAGACGGAACCGCCTCGAGGAGATCGCTTTCCAGCCATTCGATTCGATCGGCCACGTGATGACGGATCGCATTTTCCTTGGCCACTGCCAGGGCCTGGGGACTCTTGTCGATGGCCAGGATTTGACTGTCCGGCAAATGCTTGGCCGCACAAATGGCAAGGACCCCGGAGCCAGTTCCCACATCGCAAATCCGCCACCCGCCCTGGCCAGATTGCCTCGCTCGCTCAAGCAAGGTAACGAGGACAAACTCGGTCTCCGGTCGCGGAATGAGAACATCGGGTGTGACCCGAAACTTCAGGGAGAAAAACTCCCTCTCCCCAACCAGATAAGCCACCGGCACGCCTTCGGCTCGGCGACGAATCATCTCACGAAAGCGACTACGGACCTCCTCGCCGGGGACATCTTCGTAGTGGGTGTACAGTTGAATCCGCTCCCAACCATGAGCGTGGGCAAGAAGGACTTCGGCGTCCAGTCGCGGGGTTTCTGAACCGCGCTGCTGAAGAAACTCGGTCGTCCAGCGGAGGAGCCGGCCAATGGTCCAAACCTCAGCTTGCGTCATGCTCGGCGTCTTTCATCTTCCAGCACACGCTTGGCCACCACAGAACCTGCGTTAGAGCGTATCCCGTAATCTCCCTTACCCGCTCGGGGGAAGAGGGGTCGGGAGTGACGGTGGCTCGAATCGCTGCCGGTTTTCTCAATCGATTCTGACGTTCGCTTGCCCTCACCCCAACCCTCTCCCGAAGGGAGAGGGGGGCTTTTTGGGATAGGGTTTTATTGTGCGGCGTCGGTACAAAGAGGGCAAGAATCGCCCCCTATTGGTAGCTTATCAATCCAGGGAACCGAAGGTCAGACGGAGCTCATTACGCTCGTAATCGAGCAGGGCTTCGATGAGTGGATCAAGGTTTCCCTCCATGATCTGATCCAACTGGTAAAGCGTCAGATTGATCCGGTGGTCCGTCACGCGATTCTCCGGAAAATTGTATGTGCGAATCCGTTCACTGCGGTCCCCCGAGCCGATCTTGCTCCGCCGTTCTTGGGCCCGCTCGGCCTCTTTGGCCCGTCGGTAGTATTCATAAACTCGGGTCTTGAGCACCCGCAGGGCCTTAGCAAAATTTTTGTGCTGACTTTTTTCATCCTGACACTGAACAACGATGCCCGTCGCATAATGCGTGAGGCGAATTGCCGAGGAGGTCTTGTTCACGTGCTGCCCGCCGGGTCCGCTGGCGTGATACGTGTCTCGGCGATAGTCTTCCGGCTTGATGTCGATCTCGATGTCTTCCGGCTCCGGCAGGACGGCTACGGTGGCCAGCGAGGTGTGAATACGGCCCTTGGCCTCGGTTTCCGGAACCCGTTGCACCCGATGCCCGCCGCTCTCGTACTGGAGCCTGCGAAAAACCTCTTCTCCTTCCAGACCAAAACTAATTTCCTTGAAGCCACCAAGTTCGGTAGGATTCATGCCGAGGATTTCGAGCTTCCACCCCTTGGACTCCGCATATCGCCGGTACATCTCGAAGAGGTCACGGGCAAATAAGGCCGCCTCCTCACCCCCCGTTCCGGCTCGAATCTCCATGATGCACCGGGTACGATTGGCATCTTCCCCGCCCAAGGCCAACTCGAGTAACTCATCCCAAAGGGCTTCCCGTTCCTGCCGGAGGCGTGGCAACTCCTCTTCGGCTAAATCCCGCAATTCAGGATCTTCCCCTTCGATCCATTGGCGAAGCTCAAGAATCTGCTGATTGATCTCCTTGAACTTGCGATACTTGACGGCTACCTTGGCCAACGAACCGTGTTCCCGCATGATGGTGGCCATCCGGCTTGGATCAGACAAGACCGCCGGATCATGGAGGAGCCGCTCCAATTCCTCAAATCGCGCAAGTTTCTCGTCAAGCTCTTTTCGCATACAAGTAGAACGTCAGCAGAATGGGACGATACGTCCCACCCATCGGTCCAATGAGCACAAGAGACCCCTCTTCGCAACCAAGCACGAACCCTATCACCGGCCGCAACTCTCGACCCACGCGGTCAAAAACGATGGTCCCTTCCCGCTCATCATTTCTTCTTACCAACGCTCGAATAGCCTGCCGCAAATTTCGACTTAAATTTCTCGATGCGACCTGTCGTATCGACGTACTTCAGCTTGCCGGTGAAAAAGGGGTGACACACGTTGCAAATGTCGATCTTCAACTCCGGCTTGATGCTACGGGTCACAAAACTGTTACCGCAACCGCATGTCACCTTGCACTCAACATATTTGGGGTGAATTCCCTCTTTCATTCAACTCAACCTCCTCAGGTGTGTCATTATTACTACAGTTGGGAGGACGTTTCCCAACGAACGTTTCGCGATGGTACCCTCGCCAGTATCTGCAAGGCGGGGCTGGCCCACTCATCTTACTCGGCCGCATTCTCTTACGAGACGACAGCCCCCTAGACAAGGCCGCCCGGCGACGTCCCAAAAACTTGATTTTACCTTTTTGCCAGAAAGGCCACAATAAGCCACTGCTGCCGAAACGGGGCTTCACCCAGCGAATTTGGCACCATAAAGCCCCGGCCTTGCGGGCGATGGTCATCTCTTCCGAAAGCCTCTAGGGCCGAACCGCCCAACCTCAAACAGGCATACTGCCTGCGATTGGGGTTAAACTCCCACCTCGACCTATTCTTGCTTCCCGGACGTCTTGTCCGGTTGTGACGCCTTATCCGCCTTGTTGGTGGTGGGCTCTGGGCTGATTTCGAGAGGCTTTGCGCCGGTAAGCTCTTCGATCAGTCGAGCACGCACGAGATTTCCAAACCGGTTCGGGAGTTGAAATTCACTCCGGTAGGTCGTGATTGCCTGCGAGTAGTCCCCCAGCTTCTCATTGAGTCGCCCCAAGGCATAAAGGACCCCCGAGTGCCAGGGCTGATCCGGTAAGACCATTGCAGTCCGATTGATCAGGTAATCTTCCGCACTTTTTCGATTTCCCTGATCCACGGCAATCAACCCGAGCCAATACGAGGCATTCAGTTTCGCGATCGTGTACATACGCTGCTCGTCCGCTGCAAGCTGCCCACTGTCAATCAGGCGTTCCGGAGGACGGGCCAACTGATAGTAATGGGCCGCCCCTTCTTCCCCCACGAGATTCCCGCGCAAATGGAGGATTCTTCCCCTCCACAGTGGCATGATCCCTGTTTCGGATGTCAACATAAAGGGCGTTATTTGGTTAAGAAGGTACCGGCCGACGACGCTCTCAAATTCCTTTCTCTGCTTTTCAACCAAGTACGGAAGTGCCCAGAGCTGGACGTCACGAACATGCGCCAGGCCCCGAAATCGCATCGCTAAATCGCTGGGATGCGCGCTGATCACCAAGGACTCCTCGCCAGAAAGCATGCGTTGAATCATCTCCATGCGTCGCGACAGGTAAGGTGCCGATCCTTCCACATACACCATTACTTGCTCAAGTTGGGATGCCCGAACGGGGTACGGATTGCGCGGATCGGCGTCCATCCTGCGCAAGAGGCTGTCATCTACCGCCAATTCGTCCACCGTCGCCGGGGTGATGACCAGCCCCTCTCCGTCCACGACCTGGACGCCGTCTCGGGCAGGGATAGGCATCCCAAGTGCCGGCTCGAAAACATAGATTTTGCCGTTGATGAGCACTCCCACGGCCCACATGTCCCAACGGGGCTCCGCCCCAGCCGGTGCCCGATTGACACTCAAAACCGCAGCGTCTAGGCCCTCCTGACGGCACAGCAAGACGTAAACCCACGCCCGATCAATTGCTGAACCATGCCCCAAAAGCAAGGTCTCCCAGGGTTTTTGAACGAGCAGATCACCGGATGGCAGTTGGCGAGCTTGGTCCTGGGAATCGAGCTGGATGTTTAAAACCACCCAATCGAACAAACGGCATGCCCTGGCCAGCTCGCTTGGATCCTCACCCCGTGCCCAGGCGGCAATGTCCCTTAACCAAACGGCCGATTGCAGAAAGAGCCCGTCCTCCCGGTCTAAACTTAGCTTCTCCAAATCTTGCAACAGTTCGGCATTAACAAACCCCTCCGGAAGCGTCTTGATCAGCGGATCGACTTCCCACTCTTTGAGCGGGGGTTGGGTCTTGATCCATTGATCGAGCCGATCAGCTACTTGGAGGGCCATGTCTGTGCCGTCAAATTGATGAAGACGGTTCAGATTGGCTATCGCAATTTCAAATAGCTCGTCCCGGTGGAGCGTTGCCGTCTGTTCCGCGCTGGTAGTGTCGCTGGTCGTTTCTGGTTGTCGCGGCCTCGGGCACCCCGCAAGGCACAAGCCCAGAAAAACGAACAGCAAAAATATCCATCCTGCCTTCCTGCGAGAGAAAACCTCCGAACACCCGGCTCCTAGCCGTCGCCTTAGGGCTGGATACGAAATGCCGCGAAACTTCTTTGTGATCATATTCGTTCTTTTAACCATTCACGCAGTTCGGACAATGTCTCGACCAATCGAGGCAGGTCGGCGAGAGGTACCATATTCGGACCGTCGCTCAAGGCCTCATCAGGCCGGGGATGGGTTTCCAGAAAAACTCCGTCCGCTCCGGCTGCCACGGCTGCTCGCGCCAGCGGTGCGACCATCCGCCGATCTCCTCCCGATCGTCCCTGCTGACCACCGGGTTCCTGTACGCTATGAGTGGCATCAAAGATCACGGGAACCCCCAGGTCGTGCAGGATGGGGATACTCCGCAGATCGTTGACAAGGCGGCCGTATCCAAAAAACGTTCCCCGCTCTCCCACAAGGATGTTTTGGCAACCCGCCCCTTCCAATTTCTCAATCACGTATCGCATATCCCACGGTGCTAAAAATTGGGCCTTTTTCACGTGAACCGGTTTTCCTGTCTGCGCCGCCGCGAGGAGAAGATCGGTTTGCCGACAGAGGAAAGCGGGAATTTGAATGAGGTCGCAGACCTCACTCACCGGCTGTGCCTGAGCCGGCTCGTGAATGTCCGTTGTGACGGGCAGGCCGCTTTCTTCCCGAACCCTGGCCAAAATCGCCAATCCCTGGGAAAGCCCCGGTCCGCGAAAGGAGTGGAGGCTCGTCCGATTGGCCTTATCAAACGAGGCCTTAAAAATGACGGGAATCCCTCGTGACTTGGAAAACTCGGCCAGGAAAAACGCAACCTCCCGGGTTAACGATTCACTCTCAATGACGCATGGGCCGGCGATCAAGAGGAGCGATTCCCCCGGCCCACACCGGTAATTTCCTATACTGACTATTCGATTAGGCACACACCAAACTCCCGTTTTTCACGCGCGACACCGCTTCTGACTGCCGCCGCTGTTTTTGTAACATTTCCGCCGTTCTTTCGGGCACCACAATTCGTACCCGGCCCGGCGCCAGCCCAATATCGAGCGGCAAGTAGCCTGCCGGATCGCCGTCAATCTGGTAAGGCACAGGTTCGTTCGAGGTGACGCGAAATCTTGTCCCCCAAATGCGAACAAAGTCACAGACCCGTTCATGAATCCCCACCTGCGTGGTCACGGTGTACCACAGTCCGCGCCAAAATCCTCCGCCCCCATAGACGCAAAGGTCCAGAAGCCCGTCCATGCCGTTGGCTTGAGGGGCAATGGGGAGCCCCCACCCGTACTTCGGCAAATTGAACGCAAACACCCAGCGGCCCTTAATGGTTCTCTGAGACGAGGAAGGCTCCCCGCTCGAACCACCTTCATAGCCATCGCTCACTTCCACGGTCATCTCGGGAAATGGATAGGTATTAATTAAGCGACAGATGGGGATGATAAAGCCGGAGAATCCTCCCCGGCCTTGGCGGTGTCCTGCCACCCGTTTCCGGTGCGCCATTTCCACGGCCGCGGCATCAAAACCGCAACTGACCATGGCGAGGAAGATTCGTCCGTTGGCGAGCCCAGCATCCAAACACACCGTGGCTCCCGTTTCAATTAATGACACGACAAACGGGATGCGTTTTTTCATACCAAGATAGCTGGCCACTAAGTTCGACGTCCCCGTTGGGAAAAAACAGACGGGGACGCCCGGTTGAACTCGATTGGCCAACTCGCTTGCCGTACCATCCCCGCCAGCACCCACCAGGCAGCGCAAGTTGCCTTTTTCAAACTCTCGATTGGCCAAATCGGTCGCTTGGGAAAGATTCGTGCTCACGTGGAGGGAAAAACCCTTTTCTCGGAGGGCATTCACCAATTGCTCAATCCTCCGATCGGACGGCCTCCGCCCTGCGACCGGGTTATGCAAGACAACGACAAGCCTCGAGTCAACCGGGAGTCTATCCTGTTCCATTAAGCATCGCCTGAACGAACGAGGGACCAGCTTTGCCCAAAACGAATCATTACAACCACAAATGCTATAATACCCCTTTTTCCGCCTCCTGCCACCGTACGACGGAGCTAGCTTACCGAACCATCTCCGCAAACCCGATCAACCCACTGAGGTGGGACGATTAGTGTGTTCCGGCACATACTCTTTAGTGTAGCAAAATTGATCAATCGGATGTCCGGGTGCGGCCTGCAAAAGCCACTTTTCGTAGCCGATTGCTGCAAGTGTTGCAAAATAATACACCACCGCCGGTTTCGCGACCTGGCCACAATCTTACGGCTAATCCATAAATCCTTTTTAATAATACACTTATATCGAACAACCGTGTTTCCGTGATAACCGGAACAGGAGTTGCTCGAGAATCTAGTGACAACTCAGGCTGGCCCGTGGGGTTTCCGGCGAGAGGGTGTCATGCGGGTACCTTGCCCTACCGCATGACGTGGCCACTGTGGGGGTGGCACGCCGGAAGCCCACTTTTTTTATCAGTCCAGTGATTTTCTCCTCCTCCGTGTGTTTCCACCGAAGAAAGCCTCATCTGGCGCCCCCTCAACAATGAGCGCCACAAAGGGCGTCCCGAAGTTGTGGGCCTCCCCGCCTGACGACGCTAACGGTCTAACCCCGCAATAACCTGTCGGGAGATTTCTTCGAAAGGAAATGCGGTGTAGCGTCCCAATTGGCGACGTTCGTAGCGGAGCTTCACTGCCGTCGCTTGATCGGCCGCCCGACTCAACTCCTGGTCGAACCGGTCCAACAGCTCTTTGATCTGCGTTCGCCCGTCGGTATAGGCTTGGGCGAGCGATTCCCCCAACTGTTTGACACCATTGTCCAAATTCTGAAATACGACGCTACTCGGTCGTTCCGCGTCCTCAGAAACCCGTTCTGCAAATTCTCGCAGCTGTCCGATAAAGTGAAACACTTTGCTGCCGTCCAGTTGGGTAACGATCTGACCAGGATCAGTTTTCACCTGAGAGGCTTCCCAATTTTGGACAAAGGCATTGAGTTCATTAACACTACCGTTGTAATCCCGCCTCACCAGTTTCACCCATGCCAGCCCCAGGTAAGCGACCAATTCTCGCGGCCGTTCCAGTTTCAGTGTCTCGAGCACCCGTTGGGCATCTGCGGTTTGACCCATCTTTATCTGGATCAGCGCGTATAGAACCCGTGGCTCCGGTTCTCTGCCCGCTAGCTTCAACGCGGTGCGATAAATGTCGTTAACAACTCGGGAGTCGAGGTTTTCCTGAAGCACCATGGCTGCCAGTTGTCGAATAGCAGTCTTGGCCTCCTCAGAGAGCCTCGGTGGTCGATTATCAGGGAGGAAAATTCGAGGCCTTTGCTTATCTTGCGCCAATTGGGGCACCTGCCGTGATAAATAACCATAAAGTTCTCCCGCCTCGATCCGTCCATCTCGATTCTCGTCGGCCTTTCCTTGATATGCCTCGATCAGGGCTGCGCCGAAAACAGTCCCGTCCCCTGCTAGCATCGCCTCTTGGCCTTCGGCACACGCAGCAATGGCAGTCACTGTGCGAAACGGGGCCATTCCCGGCGGTCCCTGCACCGCTTTAAGGGCCTCCTCCGCCGAGACAAACGCCTGTCCCGATGCCTTGGCTTTCTCCGGAGAAACATCCACTAGCAGGATCTTGCTTTTCGCGCTCGCTTGTTCAAGGCTATCGGCAAGAAATTGGACGGACAAAGCGCTCGTGGCAAGTTGTTGCAGATGGCTTTCTTTGCACAAAAGAAAAACGCGGCCCTCTTGGTCTTTTGCCGCGTAACCGGCGTAATAAACGACGACATCCGCATTACCCGGGACGTTTTTCAAAAACGAACTGACCGCCTGTTCCACGCGAACGCGGCTCGGGTTCGTCAGAACAAGCGTTTGATTCCGCGGAAACGCCCCCCGCTGAATGAGCACGTCGGCCAAACGTCTTACACCCTCCACAATACCACGAGCGGCCGGGATGTTTTGATCGTCAAACTCTTCCACGCCAATCAGCAGCGCAAAGCGTGTTTGGTCAGCAGGTCGGATCGCGGCAACCTTTAGTGCCCGCCCTGTGGTTGTGCCGGGCGTATCGTGCTGAATATCCACCTGATCCCCTGGCCGTAGGTCGACAATCGTGGCCGGCGACCCCGCGATTGTAATGGTACATGTGTCCGGCACCAAAAACTGCGCCACCTTGCCATCGCCCGTCAACTGAACATCAATGGCGTTTGCGTCGAAATGGACTTGCTGGATAACCCCCGCCACCCCCAACACACGGTAGGCGTCAATGCGCCGAATCTGATCATCGTGCTCGATTTCCACCTGATCATTAGGCAGAAGGTCTGTCGGCTTTTGAAGTTGCCCACCAATGGCCGTAAGGCCGTTGACTGTGACGACACAATCAGGGGCCCAGGGTAATGTAAGCGTCTTACCAGAATCGCTCAAGGCAAGTCGGATCGATTGTTTGGAAGCATCAACGACCTCCACGACACCCTTGGATCGCATCACCCGATATGCGTCAACCTTTAAGGCAATTAACTCGTTTTCCGACCGTTGATATTCCAGTTCAACCCGGTCCCCCACGGCGAGATCCGCAAGGCCCAATGTTTTGCCGTCAATCGTCTCGTTGCCGTTCAAGCGGATTGCAGCGGTGTTGGGAACTCGCACGACGAGCTTAGGCTCCCCTGGACTACCCGTAACGCTTAGTGTTCCCATTTCCGGGGACATCTCTTCAATGCGTCCGGCAAATCGTTCAGGACGCAAAGCTTCAATCCGCCGAATTTGTCGCCCCTGATCGTCGCGCAGGACGGTTATCTTGATCTGGTCACCCGGTTGGAGGTCACGCAGTAACGACTTTTTGTCATTGACAAAGACTTCGTCCCAAGCGCGAATCTCTATTTCCTCTTTGCCTAGGGCTCCTCGGTCAACAATGAGCAATCTGGCGTCCAGCAGGACATTCTCCACACGACCGGAAAGGGGCTCCACGCTGACGGCTGGGGGTGGGGATTGCTTTTGGCTGGGCCACAGCATCAATGCCGAGATGACGAGAGAACAAGCGACCGCGGCAATGGCAATCATCCGTGTCGCACGTTTCCTTTTCCGCTCAGCCAATTCCTCTTCGGAGGCCTCTTCAGAAACGGGGGGTGGCGGTACTTCGGCTGCTGGCCGCTTCAGTCGCTGAAGCGCTACTGCCGCCGAGGGGATTCTGTCTTGCTGATTCTTTTGCACGAGACGATCGACGACTTCGGCTAGGTCGTCAGGTACCCCTTCTAAGACGCGATGGATTGGCGGGAGTTTTTGGTCAGCCGAGGCATGCCACATCATCCAGGCAATTTGCTTATCCCGACCAAAGGTACTTAATGTGGGAAAAAGTAATTCGAAGTCGGGACCGCATATCAACTCGTAGGCCGTGAATCCCAACGAATAGAGGTCGCTGGCAGGCCCCACGGGCCCAAACTGGGCACTGATCAGCTCCGGGGCCATGTACTTTGTAGTCCCTTTGAGGAGGCTGCCATGCTCGTCCGTGGCGCGGCGCGCCAAGCCGAAATCCCCGAGTTTCACTCGGCCTTGGTTGTCCAAAAGCAAATTGCTCGGTTTAATGTCACCGTGGACAATCCCGTTTCTGTGGAGGAAATCAAGGGCTTCCAAGCTGCCAATGAGGATTTCTCGGAGAAAGTCCAGATCAATCGGACCTTTTTCAATGCTTTTTTGAAGACTTGTCCGCATTAACTCCAGGATCAGCCAACCCCGCGATTTGACGACATCATAAATCGTAATGACATGGGGATGCTGCAAGGACGCCAGGAGCTGCGCTTCACGCCAATACCGCTCGAGTTGTTTGGGATCACGCCGGAAATGGGGATGAATCTCCTTGATGGCAACGTCCCGCCCCAATTCCCGATCCCGCCCCCGGTAAACCGTGGCGAAATCACCTGTGGCGATTGTTCCGATGATTTCATATCGTGCGGCGGCGCCCATGGGCAACCTCGACTTGCCTCCCGTGGTTCGAACGTTCTTGATCGCCTCTCGTTTCTAATCCCGCCGAGGGAGCGGCCTGACGCCGAGATTCAATCCTTAAGAAGGATCCGCAGCAATTCCTCAAGTTGCTGATCCCGGGTGCGACTCCCTGTCAATCCAGTATAGGTATTTCGGCCCCGTTCTGCGTAGAGTAGCAAAAGTACTTGGCGGTAGAGTTCTTTTTCCCGTTTATAGTCACCCCGACTGTGTGCCCAATGAGCCTCTCGCAAGAGACGCTGATATTCCGCCAAGGGGGCATTGGGATTGAGGTGAGAATAATACTCTGCGGCAAGGATTTGGCGGGCCCTGGCTTTTTCTTCGGGACTTCCCTGCGTGGTCGGTGATGTATCAACAAAAAGCAGGATCAAGCTTGTCGCTAAACTGCTGCACAACACCAAAATGAGAAGAAGAGGATTACTCGATCGTCTCTTTTCCTTCCCTCGCTCCTCGTCGCTGCGCTCCTCGAGATGCAAGCTCGGAAGACTGCCGTCCGGGGCAAGCGTCCACTTGGGTTCGGCCGTTTCTGTAAGGATGAGTCGGGCTACTCTTCGCCGTGGCATCGTCAGTGAGGTGTCGCCCCCCGCAGGTGATTCTCCAGGGCTGGGTTTCCCCGGCGCCACGCCGGCCGCTCGTTCTGACGCTTGACCTGCCTTATCAGCAAGAACACCGCGTCCCTCGTCCCGCCCGGCTGTTTTTCCGGGGCTTGGTTGTCCAGGCCCGACTGAGACCGGTTTGGACAGCCTAGCCTCTTCTTTGCTCACGGGCTGCGCGGCCCCGTCAGGAGTCGCCACCCGGCCAACCGGTCCCGGTGTTTCCCCAGTCCTCGCTGGCTTCTTCGCTGGCTCGGCACCTTTAGGTGCAGTTGGGGGAGTCGCCAGGGGAACCTCTCCCTTTGGCGAGGTCGGTTTAGCTCCCTGAGCCAAGACAGCGTCCGCTCGAAAGCGATGACGGCACCACGGACAGCCCACCGTTCGGTCGAGGGCTGTATCTCCGACCGTCATTTCCGTTCCGCATAAAGGACAATGGATTTTAATCGGCATCGAAAGGTTCGACCGATGTGCTCTGTTTGATGTTAACCCGATAGGAATTCCTTCTCAGCTTTTCATCCGGCATTGCTTGCCCAAGTCATCGTTGGATTCGGCTACGATTGCCTTAACAAAAGCCAGTCAACCAAATCTCCTGAGAGCCTATCCATAATCTCCCCTCACCCGTTCGGCCGGAGAAGGGTCGGGAGTGAGGGTAGCTCGAATCGCTGCCGGTTTTCTCAATTGATTCCGACGTTCGCTTGCCCTCACCCCAACCCTCTCCCGGAGGGAGAGGGCGACTTTTTGGAATAGGCTCTGATTTTCGCTGACCAAGTCGTCACACCCCTGGCTCACATGCCATGAAAATAACGCTCACAACGACATTCCAAAATACAGATAGTTCATAAGGAACGGGCCTACCAAGATCAACACGGCGGCGGCCATGACCAAAATACCCGGCAGCAACATATTGACGCCTGCCTCCCCGGCAATCATTTCTGCTCGCTGGGATCGCTTAATCCGTAACACGTCAGCCTGGGTGCGAAAGATTGAAGCCAGAGGTGTCCCCAATGTTTCACCCTGTAGGATCGACCCAATAATACTCGTAATTTCGTCATCGGCCAGGCGCTCTCTCATTGCCGAGAAGGCCTCATAGCGCGTTTTGCCCATGCGAATGTCGGCCAGCACGCGACCGAACTCTTCGGCAATGGCATGTCCGCGATATTCTTCGACCGCTTGTGCCAGGGCATTGAGAAATGTGGATCCCGCTTCCATCAAGAGCGTCAGCAGATCCAGAAGAAATGGCAAACGCCGCTTGATGGCCTGAAGCCGCCTCCCTGCACGATCCGCCAGGCGGAGTCGTAAAAGGAATACCGTCAAACCAGCAAACACCACTGCAATCAGAATGCCACCTGCCCCCACTGCACGCACGGCCACGTAAACATAAATCGGCAAAAGGAGCAAGGCGATCAATTCCAGCTTGGCCAGATATTCTTCGGCCAGCCAGAACCGGGGTAAACCTGCACAATTGATATGCCGCTGGATCTCTGGTAAGGCATCCCGAAAGGCCGCCCGATTGAAGCGGGCGAGCAGTTGAATCAACGGCTGGAAAAGCCGAAAGAACCGGTCCTGACGGCGGAGCTCGTTGATGCGGCTGACATCGTAACGCCATTCCGCTCCTTGCTGCAAATCCTCAGTTTGAAGCACCTGAATAAACCACCGGGTCAACAGAAACGCCGCCAACCCCCACATGAAGCAGGCCACTAACAACAGCGACTGGCTATGTTGAAACTCTCCAAATTCCATAATGCATCACCGATAGGATGATTGCTCGTAAATGGATTTGTCGATCACTTCCCAAGTCCGCTTGGATTAACTACCTCCTCTTTCTCACATCAAATGTCCGGGCGCAACAAGGCGCGGGCCCACAGGTAGGCAACCACATCCAAAATGATGGCCATTCCTAGCAGCAAATGTCCCAACGGTTGCGTGAACAAGAGCATTGTGTTTTCCGGGTCCATGAAATAAAAACCGATGAGGAAGACCAACGGGGCAAAGGCCATGTAGATGGCCGACTTGCGGGCCTGGGCCGTCTCCGAAAGCACCTTCCGTTCCAGCCGCTGCAATTCGAGGACCGAACCGGCGATCCGCTCAACAGTCTCGTTTAGTCGGCCACCATGTTCATGACTCGCCAAAAGGGCTGCCGCAAAAAGGGCAAAATTCTCACTTTTAAGCCGCTCCTTCGCCTCGATCAGCGTCCGGTCGAGCGGCTTTCCTAGGTTGTACTCTGCCACAATCTGCCGGAACTCAGCATTAATAGGCCGAGGGCACTGGGCCGCTAGGATTTCCAAGGCCTGGGCAAGCGAAAGGCCCGCCCGCACGGCGTTGGCAAGGGTCACCATGGCGTCGGCCAGTTGGTCCTCGATTTTCCGATGATATAACTCCGCCAAGCGACGCAAGAGATACCATGGCACAGCCAAAAGGAAAACCGCCGCAATCAAGGCGAAGATCAAACTACCCACAACGAATGTCAAACCGACAAAAGCTGCAACAACTCCGCCTAGCCACGCCAAGAGCCAAAATCGAAGATGCCGCGTGTGCACCCGCAATCGGCGAAGCTTTTCGGCAATGTCAGCCTCCATTTTCAAGAAGGCCTGGGCAATCGTCTCTCGGCCACCGTACACGATTAGTGCGATGGCCAAGCCTGTTGCCAAGGATCCCAGAAAAAGAAGGTCCCGATTATCGCTCATCTCAGATTCGCAACCGTTTCTCTTCTAACGGGCTACTTCCTGCCGGACCACCAACGGCCTCTGCCATCGAGAACATTTCCTTTTGGTGATCGTCCTTTCCATACAGAAAATCCAAATCGAGCAAGTCTTTCTCAACCAACGAGTCGATAAACGTCGGCAAATAGCCCGTCGGCTCAAGTGAGACACCGTTTCTAAAGTTGAAGATGTCGTGGAGGATCACATTTTTCGTTTCGGGATCGACGCCAACAACTTCTGTAATCTCTGTGATAACGCGGCGACCACCCGGCAAACGTGTGATGTGGACAATCAGATCGATCGCCGATGCGATTTGACGATGGATAGAATAAATCGGCAACTCCGCTGCCATGAGGATCAAGACTTCCAGCCGTTCGATCACCTCTCGTGCCGTGTTGGCATGCAAGGTGGTCAGAGAGCCATCGTGACCAGTGTTCATCGCCTGGATCATGTCGAGGGCCTCCGGCCCACGGCATTCGCCCACGATGATTCGGTCAGGCCTCATGCGCAAGGCATTCCGTACCAGATCCCGGATCGTATAAGCCCCTTGTCCCTCCACATTTGGCGGCTTTGCTTCCAGGGTCACCACATGTTCCTGATGCAATCGCAGCTCGACCGTATCTTCAATGGTCACGATACGCTCTTTGAAGGGGATGAAACTACTCAAGACATTGAGCAGCGTCGTCTTACCAGCACCGGTACCCCCACTGACGAGGATATTCTTTCGATCAATGACGGATGCCCGCAAGAATGTCGCAGCCGCCCTGCTGATCGAGCCCATCTCTATAAGGTCATCCATTGTCATCCGCTGAACGGGAAACTTGCGGATCGTCAGGCATGGGCCTTTCACGGCAAGAGGCGGAATGATCGCATTCACACGCGACCCATCGGGCAAGCGGGCATCCACAAGGGGCTGACTCTTGTCGATTCGTCGGCCAACTTGGGCCACAATCCGTTCGATGATTGCCTCGGTCACCTTATCCGAGATAAAGCGCCGCCCCGATTTCTCGATTACACCGTTCCGTTCTACGTAGATCTGGTCTTTCCCCACCACCATGATTTCTGTGATCGAGTCCGCCCTTAATAGATCCTGAAGCGGACCAAAACCAAAGATGGTATCTTTAAGATCTTTCTTCAAGGTTCGAAGGATTAGGTACTTTCGTAACTCCGCATGGAGATGTGGTCGAACGAGTTGGAAGACAACGTTGAAATGTTCCTCAATTCGTTGAACCTGCTCTGTGGTATCGCGACACTCGGAGAGCCGCAGTCGCTCCCGAATGAAATTAAGAATACCCGCCAGTTCCGTCTCTCGTTCTGGGACGAGTGTCGCCGGGATGTCGAACTCGTTGGCATTTAAGCCCGTCATCTCAAAGAGGCTATCCTTGCCCGATTCCATAATGAGGCTATTGACAAGGTAATCACGGAGCATCAATCCCGTGATCTCTTCCAAGATCGGCTCGTTTTCTGGCTCAAAGACTCGCAACTCGCGGCAAATATCCTCGATATTGTTTTCCAAAAGCAAGATGCTCTGCGGGTCGTTGGTGGGCCGATTCTCAAACTCGTACAGGTCCAGTCGCTCCAGCAACTTCCGATGGATGCGCAATTCGAGGTCAGCCACCAGGGAGCGAAGATGGGCCTCCAATTCTTGCCGCGAGATGTTGACGGCCTTCTCGGCCTCAAATGTCAAGGTGTAAGGCCAAATCCGCACTCTTGTGCCCGGTGAAAAAACAACCGTCTGCCCGCCCAAAACCTCCTCATCACCCACCAGGCAACTGTTAAGCCCTAAGTTCTCCAGTTGTAAACGCCCGTCTTCCAGACAACGCACAATGGCATGGCGACGCGAGACGAGTGGGCTGGCCAAAACGACGGTGTTCGAGGCATCCCGGCCAATGGTAACCTCGGCCGCGTCCACCTCGATCATCGTGCGGTGACTTTCGTTGATCCGGTTAAACCAGATTTTCATGAGCTGCAACCCATTCTCTGTTGCCCGCGAAACGGTGCGTCCTGCATACCCGTTCGATCATTCGATCACGTCAATTGCCAGAGGCTTCCCGCGAGTGTAGGATAACACCCACCTGTCGGAAGTTTGTCAGCTCCAACATCTTCCAAAGGCGTTCGGCCTTAGGCTCCAGGCGTCCACCTTCCAAACGAACGCTGATGGTCAGGATGTTCTCCTGTCCCTGGGGCAACTGGTAAGCCCGGTGAACCTCCACGCTGCTCAAGCGGTTTCCGATGGCCAAGACCTTGAACTTACCGATCACTTGGGGACCACCGGACAACGAACTGCCCGCGGCGGAACCCTCCCCGCCGGCGGCCGGATCGGGATTACCCACACCCGCAGTGGGGGTCGGGCCACCCACAATAAACGACACCATGTCACCCGGTTCCAACAGCGACGGAACGATCGTTCGCACATCAATCGGGATAAACATGGCGATTTCCTCCGTGTTCCCCACCGGTTGGCCCCCGAACCGCAACTTCGGCGGCGGTGGACGCAGGTCATCCTGCAGGAGGAGCGAACCACCAGGGATGGGACGTGTAATCCGCAATCCCACAATACTCGCCCGATCGGCGTATAAATAGCCAAAATCTTTCAAGCGTCGTGCCGGTATGGCCGGGATCGGCACGGGCACAAGGTCTTCCTCTGCCAAGATGTGACCGGCCTCGAGGTCTTTGCCGGGTGCAATCCCGACGAAGGCAACCGCGTCAATATCACCCGTTGCCCGAGTGATGTAAGCCCAATTGAAAAGTGCCGCAGCAATCCCCACGGCCACGCCCAAGACGACTCCGTGAATCCCTTTCATCGCCTATCGCTCTCACACTTCGCGAGTCTCGGAGGACATTTGCTCCCTACGTCAATGACTAAACCCGGTTTACGAACTACGCGTAGCCCTCCTTTTCCATTCTAACCGCAAACCACCAGCCCTGCCCCCTGTTCCAATCACAAGCCATTTACTGTGGTTCCGAACTTCTCTCCCGCTTCTCCGTGGTCCAACGGAACCCGAACACCAAACCACGTGCCGGTCGGTGGGCGTCTTGAGTTATTTCGATGCTGAGAAAACTCTGTTCGGTCGTTTGAGTGCCTCGGCCAAAAACCCGGCGTTTCCTCGCCGCCCCCCCCAACCAATCGCCGACCGGCACCCAACTTTGCCGCTCCAGTTCTCGATCCAAAAAAAGCGGCCAGGTCACAGAGGCCCCCGGCGTGGACTCTTCGAAGGCCCCGAAAAATGCGCCCTCGCCTGGAGACAACCTCGAAACAACAGTCGCCCCCGGCGGGACAGGAAACAAAAACTCTTCTTCACCAAGCGACCCAAGTGTTCCTTTTTGTGGCCCTTCCGCTGCCGGTGAAAGCAGATAGATCGTCCACTCCCTCTCCGTGACCGGCATTAAAAAGGCCCAGGCCACAATGCGGCTCCCAGGGGGAAGTGAACCCGCGTCGGTTGCGTCGGTGTCCACTGCACCAGCCCGATCTGTACCTTCACTTTTTTTCTCCCCAAGTTTGACTCCGACCCAAAGGGGAACGTCTCCCGGATATCGATACACCCGACTGCCATTGGGTTCCTCCCTGATCAGGAGGATACTAGCCAACTTTGCCAAGACACGCCTTTCCGCCGCGTCAGGCAGCCCGGGGCGCACCACCGCACGCTGGACCGCCTCAAGACATGTTTCTTCACAACGGCGGATCGCGGCCTTTTCTTCGCCCTGAAATGAGATGCAAGAAAAACCGCCACCGCCACCGTAAAACTCCGCCCATCTTCTGGAGACCTGCAGGCTTTCTCTGGTGTCTCTGTTAACAGTGGTCTGATCTTCCGTGGCCGTGTCTTTCCACCACAAGAGCACCTGCACGCCAAACACCAGGCCCGCGGCTAGAATCAAAAATGTTACGAGCAAATTGGAGGTCCAACCGGTGATCCGCTTGGCCAATTTGCTCCACCCCAGCTCCGAATCAACCGCCAACGCCCTACTCGGGGAAAGATTCACGCCATCGGTTTGGGGAGAATCTTTCCGCTCCAATTCGGTAGGTATCTCAGGGTGAGACGGATGATCACCGGCCATGATTCTGCAAGCTTTGCCGAAACGCTTCGAGAGTGTCAATTTTTTGTTGGAGATCGGCAATTTCGGCCTGGATCGCCGCAATCTGACTGGCCGATGGTGGTGGGACGGCGTTCAATTGGTTTTCCAACTCCTGAATCACACGCCGATACAAATTGATATACGCCCCGGCCATCCGTTCCGCCAGCGATGGTACGTGATTCACCTGCGGCGGACCTTGCTTCGGCGCCACCCCGGCGATTCGGTCGATGAGGTTTTCGACCCGCTCTTGGGCCAAGCTCGAATCCAGCGAACAAAAGCGACTCAGTCCGGGATGGAAGTCCGGTGATCCCCCACCCCGCCAGCCAAAGCGGGCTGCATAGGCCGGGAATTCCGGGTCACGATCGAGAATCAGAAGATCATTCCGTTGGGGCATCCTCAGGATTGCCAAGGCCGCCTGCACGTATAACGCCAAGTAATTCCCACCGGCCGTGGGCAATCGATACAGGGCCGTCACGCGGTGCGCCCAATGATCGTGCCACCAATACGGCAAGCCCGTCTGCCGATATCGCCAACAATTATCCAGGATTGGAGCTCTTGAACTCAGTTGATAACCCCCAAGACTCGCCAGCATCGGGAAAGATCGTTCAATCTCGGACGTGCCCCGCCGAAAGCCCTTCGCAGGATCAAGCAAATGATCGTTGACAACAAAAGTGCCGAGGGTCGGTCCGCGAGCCACAGGCAGATTGACGCGCGGGTCATCGAGCACAGGTGCGTCGTAATCTGCTCCCGCTCCCAAATTCGCAGGAATAGGCCAGTAATCAGGCCGGGGGACCGTTCCCCCATTGCGCGGAGGGCGATCCGCCCACACCGCTTGCCGGGCCACGGCCAGGCCGCGGACCCGCCAGGCAGAAACCGTCCCAAAATTGATCATCAACGCCATGATGAACAAGAACAACGGCACAGCGATGACGAATTCGAGGGGGGCCAGGCCGCGTTTGCCGAAGACCGTGCCGCCACGGGGGAGACTTTCGTTGGAATTGACCTCCGCAGCCCATCGCGGTGGGCTAAACCTGGTCACCTTTCCTTTGCCGGTTCGAACCATACACGCACGCTGTTGCAATACCTCAGTGAGGACTCACGTACTGGATATCCGCCGTCGTCCACCCGGGAAGGCTGGGAAGCTGCACATTCCATCCGGCGAATTCCGGAAGAGGCGGCCTTGTTTGGACAATGAGCGGCAAACTCCACACAGTTGCCGGCTGCAGTGCACATGTCCAATTTTGGTTAAGCAAATCCCAGTGCGTGGGGACATCCTCTCGGACCACCCTCCATTCGCCCTGAGCAGGTTCGGATTGCTCCGCGTCATCTGGTGGAAGCTCAGCAAAATCGCCAGGAATCCCGCCCAAAATATTCTCAGGTGTGTCCACGTAATAATGCCATATCAGCCGGGCTCGTGGAATGAACACCCGCACTTGAGCGTAAGCGATCGTATCCGATCCCATGGGATGCTGAAACAATCCCGGCAACGTTGCCCTCATCGGACGCCAGTAGGCCACGCCAACAAACGTGAAATACTGATCGAGATGGGAATTCGGATCGACGACCTCATCTCCCGGTGTTTGAATCACAAACGGCAAATTGCTTGCCGGGTATTCGCTCAACAGTTGTTCCAATTGCCCACACGTAAAGCTCCGCCACAACGAGGCGAATTGACTCATCTTCGCCTCGCGGTCGAAAAAAATCAGCGAACGATTATTCCACAACCGCAGATAGTGATGAGACAGATTCCGTCGCTGCTCCACGGCCGTGTTGAAATAATCGGCCTGATTGGGAAACTGATCCATGACGGGATCGACGACCGGCAGCGTCCTTTGTACAAATTCGCCCGGCCCACCGACGGGAACAACGTTTGTCCGCCAAAGGACACCCAACATCTCCCCCCGGCCAAAATCGGGTCTGCCGTTCCGCCTGGCAACTTCCATGGCCGCCTGCTGGGCAATATCCGGAAAGGCCGCCACCACCGCCCGCTGATACTCAGGAATCAGCTCCTCTTGAAGAATGAACTCCAACGTAGGAAGAACCACCTGGCTAGCGGCAGCCGCCCAACTGCAAAAACCGTCCACCAAAGCCTGTTCTAGCGGGGTCTTTGCAGGGATGGCCGATGCCAGTGGAATAAACTTTTCAAAATTTGACTGAGCAAATACGGGCGCCTCTTGATTCCAGGCATCTAAGATGGCCGGGACATAACTCTCAGCGTGTCGGTCTCTTGCTTCCCGCATGTAGGCCGTAAGGGCAAAGACATCACAAAGGAGGTGATTGGTGAAGGCCAAGGCGTTCATGCCGCGGGCAATCACCACTCCCCCGGAATAGGCCACAGCATCGGCCGCATTCTGGAGGCGGATCTTATGGTCCACCACCCGCCCCACATTCATGACCATCCCAAGCAAGATAGTGAGCAAGAGTACGGCGAAAACCGAAACGACACTCATCGCCCCATCTTGATCGGCAGAAAGCGATCGCAACCGACATCCCAGCCTCGCCGCACATTTCCGCATCACGCCGATTATTCGCACATCACCCTTTGAGAGCATATTTTTTCGCCGGCAGCACGCCTTTCCTCGATACCGTTTCCGCGCAGCCTGAGAACCCACAACACTTACAAATCACACATAACGGCAGTTCAGCCGACCTTCGTCAAGGAATCAACTTCCTCACCAGAAGGCGACAATCGAATATGTGTAGGGGATTACCGATTTTTCTCCTTCGAGGCCCATCGAAATGGACGCCCGCAACGGATAGGTGGCAATCCCATTCCGACGTTCAATCTGCTCGGCAACCTCATCGGTCCGGCGAACTGGTCGCGCCAGGAATCGGCCCGGCCCGGGCAAAAGCGCCATATGATGCGTCAGTGTCACCGTCACCGTATCCTGAAATCCCAATTCATTGGGCCGGAATTCGTAAATATCGTCTTCGAGAAAATATGGGGCGAGGGGTGGCTCGCGATTCGAGTGAAAAAAGCGGAGTTCCAACTCCGTCGCAAGCCGGGCATAGGCCAGCTTATTTTCCAACCGCCGCGGTATCCGTGGTATGCTCGAGGCCCCGGGCACATTGGCGAGATAGGCTTGCTGCAAAAGCTGGGCAGCCGTGCCAAGGGAACCCGATACCGTGAGCCCCAAATCCCGTGAGGGACAAATGGGCATGACCCCCAAAATGGCGGCGTTTACAATTTTCTGATATTTAGGGCTGGCTGGATCATAAGGAATGATAAACGTCAAACCACCACTGGTAGGTCCGTATTCGGATGAAGTTGGATCTGTGATGGGAATGACCTGATCCGGGGCGTTCGGATCTAACACATAGCCGGGCCCTATGCAGTTTTCCAATTCCCAGTCGCCCACCTTGGCCGGGATCCACACAATAGCCGCCCGCGCGGCAGCATACGCCGCATAATGGACGACGACCGTGCCGATCATGATCTGGCTGACCTGGATAATAAAGAGCATCAATAGAACAAAGAAGGGCAGCGTAAGGACAAAGCTAAGGCTTTGCACAGCCCCGGCTTCGTCACGGTGGAGAGTTAAGAGCCGGCTGAAATTGGCTTGGGGCTTTTGCGCCCGCAGAAGAAGCCACGCAACAGCGCATGCCGCCAGGAGGACTCCGGCCCAAGGAAGACAGGCAATCAAAGTGGCTCGGAGCATAGACCTACCCTCTCTCACCGACAGAGAGAGCTTATCCAGGCCGACTACGGCCCCACAGCAAGGACATACCTCTCAACCAATTCAAATCCCACAATCACAGTGGCAGCCAAGGCACTCGGTGCCAAAAAAAGTGGAGGTTGAAGTTGCGCTCGTTCCTCCGGTGTCAACGGGTCCCAACGTCCGAGACGAATCGACCACAAAAGGTGGCGTCCCGCCAGCACGAGGAGCCGCCACGGTCCAACTCGCCACACCAGGGCAATCAGTCCCAAACACGCCCCCAGGACAAACGTCCACAACATTGCCGTGATGCCCCGATCTGGTCCGAGGAAGGTCCCCAACATGGCGATTAACTTTACGTCACCTCCCCCGATGCGAAAAAACACATAACAGGCCAGCATGACCAGCCCGCACGCCAGGAAACCCAACACCGACTGGCCCATGCCAATCCAGCCCAACGCACTCAAATGCTCGGCCCTCGCCCAACCCAACCGCACAGCCAATGTGCCCAAGACATTCAGCAACAAGCCGCTGATGATCCCTGGGTAGGTAATCTTGTTCGGAATCCTCCCCCACAAAACATCCGTCATCGATGCCACAGCCAACAGGATCAAGAGGATTCCGAGCACGGGACCTCCTCAGGTCAAGCCACATCTCCAGGGCACATACCACATGCCGGCGGCAATCTTGCGATGCCTACCGTCACTGTATGGCGTTGGCCCGTTCGGCTTCCAATTCCTGAAGTCCCTGCGTGAAGTAACCCTTGATCCTCGGCCAACCTACTTTGATCAGGAAGATCAAAATAGGCAGGGCGATGGCCCCGATGATGAGGATCGTTTCCAAACTGACGGCTCCCCGATCATCGGCATGAATCTGTCGCAACAATTGCCACAAACTCGCTTTCTTCATAGGCTGCTCCTCACACACCCTTCTCTGTTGCCGGAAACTCACAAACCGCAAACCCTACCTTATCACATAAAGGGCCAGCCAATCAACACGTACACCATCTGATAAGTCAACCAGATAAGCCGCGGACCCGCCCACATACAAAACGCCGCGACGGGAAGAATCACCCCAACCAAGAGGACGTAATCCAACGTCGAAACAGCCCCCCGCCGATAACATCGTCGGATGCCAAAGGCTCGGCTCGAAAAGATGGGCACTCGACGTTCGGCCTTCATCGCTCCCGTCCCCTGGTGGTTTGATCACCCTCCAACCGCCGCTCGCGGGGTCCACTTTTATTATATCGAAAATCCCCCCGAATGGCGAAGTGGAAACCAGACATTTTGCCTTTCGAATATGTCCATGAATTTGACACCGCTGCGTCGGATTTGGTTTCGATTTTTCATTGGCTTGGTAACATCTTACCGGAGTTAAAGCCATCCGCGTCAGCCAAGATTGTCTCCACATCTACAGCGTCATGCGACTGGTATCCTACCCGACATAGAGCCTTCCAACTTGGGCAAGACAGGAAAACCTATTTGGTCAGGCAAAGTATTCCGAAAACGTTGAACCTACTTGTCTTGGCAAAATTGTCGGTTACACTAGAACACTTCCTGCCAAACCGTTGACCGGTTTGAAATCACCCGCATGATGCACAGGCAAGCCGACCTTGCCTATCGAAACGGACATCCTCCCTTGCGTTGTTTCTTGAAGGGCTTTGCCCACGCATCGTTTGGCGAAAGGACTGTTGAGAGGAGGAGTGTTTCCATGCGTGCCGCCTTGGTTGTTGCGATCGTGTTATTGGGGATGAATCCGATTGGCCGTGGTTCGGAGCCTGTTTCCTATTCTGAGCAATTTGCCTATTCTGCTGCGTATCGGCAAAGCCTCGAAACCCAGCAACCCTTTTTGGTCATTGTGGGAGCACAGTGGTGTCCTGCTTGCCGAAAACTCGAGAGTGAAGTTATTCCCAAAATCAAAGAGATGGGCCTTACAAAGCAGGTTGCCTTTGCTGTGGTGGATTACGACGCCGAGACCAAGGTGGCCCAGCAACTCACCCGGGGTGGCCCGATTCCCCAGGTGCTCGTTTTTCGCCGCGGAGAGCAAGGCTGGAAATCGGATCGGCTCGTCGGATATCCTTCACAAAAGGCAGTCATCTCGTTCATTCAGGCGGCCCTGTCGTCAAAAGATCAAGCGCCGGCCGGCCAACAGGCAAGCAACAACTGAGCAGACTTTTGCTCTTGGCCGGAATAGAGACCCTCGGCATAGGCAAGCACAAGACGATGCTTCCACCGATCGAACGACACAACATCCGCCAACTGGAAGAGCTTAATCAGCGCGGCGGCCGTATGCTGACGGTTGTGGATCTGATTGAGGCTGGGACTATCTCGCCCGAAATGGCAGCCGCCGTTATGGAAGCCTTGGCCCGAGGGGCCTCGATCCTGACAGGTGCGCGTCCGAGCGGTGCGGGCAAGACGACCGTTCTGGCCGCCTTTCTCAACCTACTCCCGCCGGATGTCACCATCGTCACGGTTGATGACCCGGGCGTCGTTGGACAGGCTTTGGCACGGCCACCCGAACATCCGACCTGTTATCTGGTCCACGAAATCGGCGCCGGCCACTGGTATGGCTATCTTTGGGGACAAGCCGTCTCTGACTACTTGCGCTTGACCAGAGGTCCTCATCGCATCGCCTCGTGCCTCCATGCCGATACCCTGGAGGAACTCACTCACATCCTGACTAGCCCACCACTTTGTGTCGATCCATCCGATCTGCATCGGGTTGGTATCTTGGG
>JAKPII010000094.1 GCA_029549885.1 Planctomycetota bacterium | reverse complement strand
CGGCCCCTGTCACCGCCACTGTGCCGTTATCACCCTCTGGGCCCAAGATGAGATGGTAGCTTGCCAATCCCGGCCATACGTACAGATGATCGCCATCAGATTGGATCACCCCATCAGGGGTGCCCCCATCAATGACCACCTGCAGCGCGGACGGATTGACATGGAACGTGTCGTAGCCGTCGCCGCCCGCCACGTTTAGCACAGCAAAATTGGTAAAGTGAACCGAGTAGATTCCGCTGACATTCGCGTTTTGAGCATCCACAATATGGATCGCATCATCCCCGGAAGTGCCGTGCAAAGTCAACGAATCGGTATCACCGGCCGAACCGTCGTTGCCATTGATGATGAAACCGGTGTTGGAAATGTAATTGATCACTGTAACCAGCGAACCGTCCGCTGCATTGGTCACCCGCAATTGCCCATCGCCGGGACCGGTCGGAACCAACTCGATGCGTTCTGAAACACCGGCAATTCCGTTGTAGATGATGAGATCAGGCACGGTACTGGTGCCATCCGTCGGATTCCCCTCATCAAAACTAATGTTAATGCCCCAGCCTTGCGGCGAATTGTCGGCAAACGGTGTGATGACGAGGGTATCCACATCGTTCGGACCGACACTCGGCGTGCCTGTCGCGTCGTCGCCGAAGATATTGAGATCGGTTACACCGAAAAACTGAATTGGCGCATTCCCGTTAATAGAGAGCGCAAACGAGTGGTAGCCGGTACCCACAATCTCAAAGAGGTCGTTTTGGTCCACGCCGGGATCGTTGTTGTCGCCGTAAATGTTGACCGCTCCCCAAACCCAAAAGGCGAGATTCTCGATCGAGCTGAAATCGACAGGGAAGGTTCCCACGCCGCTAATGGCCACGCTCACCGTCCCGTTTTTATCTGCCCAAATGTCCACGTCGCCCCACCCCCCAATGTCCAGTCGATCTCCGTTGGGTGCAAAGGCGGGCACGGGGTCGCCACCGTTGACCATTATGGCGAAGAGACTGGAGGGCATGGCATAGATTTGATCCGCAAGGCCGGCAGCGTCCGGCGTGGCTTCGAATCCGGCATTCACGACCAAGCCGCGATCAGTCGGAATGGCCTGCACCAAAGCTGCAGAATCGAACGTGATTGGCAATAACGCCCCCAAAGAATTGTTGTTGATCGTAACCGAGGAGTCCGTCACGGAAATCTCATCGTAGGCGTTTCCAGAACCCAACCCTGGGACGATGACCGACGCACCATCGGTGAGATCATCCTCGCTGGGAGCATAAATGTAGAGGCGATTGGAGGATCCGCCCGCGGCATCGACGTACAGATTCGCCGCTCCGGCAATGTGGAGGTCCGGTCCGGCCCCGCCGCCCGCCACACCGGGGAATTGATCAAAGAAATCACCGTCGGCTGCTGGACCATCCCACGGATCGCCGCCCAGAAAGACCCGCGCCGCATCGCCGCTTAGCGGTGCCACCGTGATCAAATCGTCAGCCGCCGTGCCCGTGACGCTCAGCGTGTCGTCATTGCCTGAACCTCCGAGGTACTCCACCACCTCCGCAGTGCGGATATCGACGGGCATGGCAAGCCCCGTCAAAAGAACATCACCGCTGCCCGAATACGCGAAATCCAGTGCGCGTGGAACTCCTACACCCAGTTCGCGCACCGAGACGACATCCCCGCCGCCTACTGTCCCGCCGGGATCGTTTCCTTCGATCTGGAGTTGGGTCAGCGGCAACACCGCCCAGCCCCCCAGATCAGCGAGCACGTGCAGCCATAGAGTATCGGCGCCCGATCCACCCTTGAAGACGTTCGCGCCGGCAACATAGTCACCGGCAATCACGGCGAAGTCGCTGCCCGGCCCAAGGTCGATCTCCGTATTTCGCGCCGTTGTGGCATTGACCACCAAATTGTCCGCGGCCTGCGAGGTGTGGATGAAAAGATTTTCCAACTCTGACCCGCCGGGCGTGTATTCGTACTTAATTGGCGCCGCGGCATCGAAATTGAGGAGGGTCGTGGTCCGACCCAAGACGGCACCGCCCGCCGCATCGCTTATCATGGCGGCACCGTAGCCTGCCAACCCTCCTGAATCGTCCACGTACAGCGTATCATCGCCAGCGTCCCACGCGGGTCCCGGGATAATTGTCAGCTGACCCTTAATTTGTCCGATCGTGTTCAGTCCCGTTCCGTACGGTCCCCAAGCCAAGGAGACACCAGGCGAGGGATCTGTGTCGTAAGAACCGACGTTAAATGTGTCGTTACCAGGCCCACCGGAGATTCGGTACTGAAAATCGGCAAACGTGGAAAGCACCGTGATGACATCGTCGCCGGATGTCGCCTCAAACCGGATGTCTTCGATCGTGGCAAAGTACAGCTCAATAGTGCCCGTCGCCGCTCCCACAATCTTGTTGCCCCAGATGAAGATGTTATCACCAGTTGGGTCGTTAACATCGGAAAGATCGATGATTGAAATACCCTCTCCACCGTGCATTTGCACATTACTTTGGATGGGATCGAGATAGCTGGTGAGACTATTCGTGTAGTATTCTGCACCGCGCTGACCATACATGCGATTCGCAACGGTGCCCGGGCCAGTCGCCAGGATTTGGAATGTCTCGGCCTGGGCATCATCCGGGTTGAGCGTTCCACCGGTCAATTCATTTCCGTAAAGGTCCAGCAATTGAAGGCCGGGCACGGTGACGTTGTAGTTAAGAATAAACGTGTCTCCGCCGTTGAGGCTGTTTACCGTCACACGGGTCTTGTTGGCAAAGAAGTAGTCTTCGAACGTCGATGCAGAAACCTTAGCGGTTTGATAACCACTGACCAGAATGCCATCAAGAATTGAAATCGTCTCGGCGGCATGGGTCGCGAAGACATCAACCTGGGCGGCTGGCACAACGTCGTACACTGGCGAGAGATTGGCAAATTGAATCATCAACTCGTCGCCGTTCCAAGTCGCAAAGCCAACGTTCCAACCTCCGCCGGGTCCGTTGTTATCATCCGGGTCAAGAATGATGAACCCGTCGTCCGCACCACCGCCGAATAATGGCCCCGCGGCGTAAGTCACTCTGCCGATAGGGGCACCAGGGTCACCCAAAAGCGTGAGCGAATCTTGGGGGGCAACATTAAGTCCGAGGGCCTCTCCATCAAACTGAATCGTCGTCGAAAACGTTCCACCGGAGAAGTCGATCTGTAGTTCGTCTGCGTCCGAGGAACCACCGACTTGCACTGCCGTCAGCCCGGCCAAAGGAGCTGAAGTGACAAAGTTCCCGTTGACGTAAACTTCGAGATCGTCAGCGTTGCGGACCAGCCGGAATAAATCGGCGATTCCGTTATTGGCACCATTTCCGCCCGGGTCGTCGTTGGCCGTAATGGTAACCACACTCAACAGATGGCGCTGTTCCAAGGGCTCCAAAAGCAACTGCCTTCGCGTTCTGCGAGAGCGTTTGGCCTTCCTTTGTTGACCTCGTGAAACACCGCCTTGCCGAAAACCGAAGAGGCTGCTAACTCGCATGGTTGCTCACTCCACAAAAGAAATTAGGCCGCTGCTAAAAACCCCCCTGAAACGCAGACTTGGTCAAAACTCAACGTCAACCGCGATTGTGTTCCGTTCGAAAAGCGAGAGTGGCGACTTGCCCAAAAAACTTCTCAAGTCGCGCAAATCCTTAAAATCCGCAAAGTCGACAAAGCTCCTCAAATCGGCAAACCTGACAAAATTTATAATCTGCGGCACCCCCGTTGTCAACAACTTTCTTGGCCAGCCCCGAATTAGGGCGAATACCGGAAAAACCAGGCCCCCGTCCATTGGGGTATATGCCCGAGTTGGCCTGCTCAGCGGAGGGACCAAAAAAACCTTTGGTGTCCGTTCTCTCAGGGCACCTCTTTTGGCTGCGACTGTAAAGACAAAAAACGACTCGCGCGAACCAGCATGGCGAATAGAATGGCGGACTTCAAGTGAAGGCCGTGCTGGGGAAAAACCGGGGCCCGTAATGCGTTGCGGGGGCTTGACCCGCCCTTGACCCTCCGATAACATCAAGCTGGACAAAGGGGGAAAAATTTATCGACAGAATGGGATGTATCGATTGGGGTGAGGTATTTGACGAGGGGGCGACGGCTAAGCAATATTCCCCTGTGCGGCATTGTTTCGCAAGCTTTGGCTCGGGGAAGGTCGAAGGCGGCGGGTGACACACAATCAGGGTAGATCGGGAGGGTTCCGATCGGGTGATGTTACCCACACTGTAACCCTAGCTTTGAGGAGGAGTGAGTCATGGCTCGGTACGGCGTTGGGATGCTGGCGTTTCTCGCGTTCTGCATTTTGCCGATAGGCTCAATCTGGGGTCAATCGGCGTGTCAACCCGCGTGTGCACCGGCCTGTCAGCCGGCTTGCCAACCCGCGGTGACCTGCGTCCAAAAGACGATCATGGTCCCGCAATGGGTGGTCGAAATGCGTAAGGTTCGATGTATCGAACGGGTTCCGGAAGAGCGGGAAATCACGGTGAACGTGGTGAAATGGGTCCCCGAAACCAAGATGGTCGAGCGGACCAGGACACAATGGGTCCTCGAGGCACGCACGAAGGAAGTGAAATGCGTCACCTACCAGCCGGTCTGGAAGACCGAGGTCTGTGAGTACATCGTGATGGTGCCCAAGATCGAAAAGGTCCAGGGAGTTCGCAAGGTCTGCAAGATGGTACCCGTGACGGAAACCCGCAAAGTCTGCGTGGACGAGGGCCACTGGGAAGAGCGGCCTTGCGAGCCGGTCTGCGGCATTTGCCGACATTGCCACCGACGGGTCAGGGTGGTCCAGTCTGCGGCATGTTGCCCGCCAGCCAACGCGTGTCAGCCGGCCTGTGCCGCACCCAAGCCCGTTTGTGTCTGCAAAGTGTGGGTACCAAATCCTGTTGTCAAGGAAATCCAGGTTACCTGCATGAAGCCCCAGTGGGTGGAGGAACCCTGCGAATACACCAAATGCACATGGGTACCCGAAAAGAGAACCAGGGAAGTCAAACGCTGCGTTTGGGAGCGACAGGAATCCGTCAAGCAGGTGACCTATAGCGTATGTGTTCCTCGTACGGTGGTCGAAAAAGTTCCTGTCACCGTGTGCAAAAAGGTTTGTGAGCCTGTTGTGAAGAAATGCACGGTCATGGTTCCCCGTTGCGTGGAAAAGGAAGTCCCCGTTTGCGTTCGCAAGATGGTTCCCACGACCATCACGGTTCCCGTTCGGCCGTGCGGCTTACATCACCGCGTTGCCCTGCGGCGGGCAGCCCCATGCTGCGATCCATAAGGGAAAGGCAAACGCTTGTTTTTGACGAAGGTTTTCGCGCAATTGTGATCGCCTTATGATCGTCAAAGGAGCGTTTGACCTAGCGTGGTCACCCCCGTCTTAGAACCGATGGGCACTGGCGCCGACTCGTGTGAGTCGGCGTTTTTTGTTTGTTGTGCCCCTTCGCCAGGTATAGATTTCGTCGGTGGCTCCGAGACGGACAAAGGCTCTGCGAGACACATGAAACACACAGTTGCCAAGATCATTTTTCAACGCTGGGCTACGGACGAAATATCCTCGACATCAACCGGCGTGATCAATTCATCGTCCACGAATTTGACGTCGTATGGGTTTGGCACATGGAAGTAGATTGCCTCCCCGGAGGGATCGGGAAACTCGGTTAGTCGCAGAGTGTAAGCCGGTTGCGCCTGGGGGTACCACGCTCCGGGGGACCACGCTTTGACCTCACACGCCAATCCGCCAGGTCTTACTGAGTCATCACGAAAAGGACCAGTCAAACTTTCGGGAACAATTGTCAGTAGCCGCAAATCTACGTCTTTCAAGTCAGGGTGGTCCTTTCGATTGAGGCAAAACACCAGGGGACCATACATGATCGCGACACGGCCCACTTGGGCACGTCGCCCTTTGACAAACCGAAGCCCCATCGGCAGATTTAGGGTGACCACATCTCCCGGCTTCCAGACTCGTTTGAGAACCGCCCAGTCTCCACCTTTAGCTTCGAGCGATTCGCCTCCTGGGAGGTCGATCCTGGCATGATCACAGAACTTTGGAATGCGGAGTCTTGTTTCGAAACTCTCTTCCGCCCCCAGATCCAGCGCGATGGTAACGCGACCATCGGAGGGATAGTCTGTCCTCTGGATGACGGCGACCCGCTGCCCACTCGGAAGATGAAGCGTCACTCGTCCCTCTGTGTAGAGATTAACCGCAATCCCCTCCGGAGTCGCATAGGCCACAAAATTCGGCAATTCCGCGATAATCCGCCGGTAATTGTTGGGACAGCAATACGTATCCGACGGGAAATACTTCCGAGGACCATCAAAAGGTGTATAGTAGCGAATTGACCGGCCATCGGGCGACTGAGCGGCAAAAAGACCGTTGTAAATGGCCCGCTCCATTAAGTCGCCATAAAGGCTTTTCTTTTCCCGACGCAACAGCTCGTCTAGCCAGCGGATCAAATACGCCGTTGCACAGGTCTCCCCCAAGTTGATCGTACCGGCCTGCGTATCGTGCCAGCACTCATGGTCTCCGCATTCACCGGTAATAACAAGTCCTTCTTTGTGCAGGAGGAAATCCAAAGCCTGGCGACTTGCCCGCCAAAGCCGCTCCTCGGGATAAACAGAACTGAGTCGAAGTTGGGCAATACTGCGGCAAAGGTAGGCGTAAATGTGCCCCTCGATGTCACCATGGCGCCCAACCACAATCCGCGCATCCCATTCAGGAAGCTGCCGGAAATTGACCACAAAATCGCGGTAACGCGTTTCGCCCGTTTCCTCCGCCAACAGTAAAAAGGCGTTTTCCAATCCAGTAACAGCCATATAGACCGTTATTGAACCACCGCCGGGTTTCGCCTCCGGATGAGCTTCCCAATTTCGGATGATGTAATCTGCCAAACGTTTCCCACATTCCAAAGATCGTTGCTCCTTGAAAAAACGATGGTTCGAGGCGAGGGCATACACAAGGTACGACATTTCGTGGATGTCCCACAACTTCCACATGCGGGACTGGGGTTCCATAATCCCAAGGTAACCATCCGGCTCCTGCAATTGGCACAACTCACCAACGATGCGATCCTTCATCTCGATCAGACGGGCATCTTTTGTATGAGCGGCTAATCGCACAATGCTATCGAGCAGCTTTCCCAGGCCGACATATCCATCCTTCTTGTTACGAACTCGGAACGCCTGTAAAAAATCCCGGTCCAGATCGAGTTTCAGCAGATTTTCCTCGATGGTGCAGCGAATTCTCCGCCCGATTTCACCACCAAGCTGCACCTCGTGAGGGGCCGGCGATTCCCAAGCTTGTCTGAGGTCGCTCGCGAAAAGCTCGCCGAACCCCGACGGCGCGCATCGCATCGGTAGGTCCGCTGTCATGATCACTAAACACACCAACGTCCCAAAAACGAGTTTACGACCCATCTCGCATCTCCTCTCGTGAGTCGCTCCGCCGAGTTTCCTGCCATGCCAATTGTGCAAAAATGTGCGTGTCAACTTGGCTGTTATTATAGCGTTAAAGATATCCCTCGGTCGGGTAGCCCCCGGGCGAC
>JAKPII010000505.1 GCA_029549885.1 Planctomycetota bacterium | reverse complement strand
GATTTTGCCGTTCACGTTGTGGAACAACTGATCAACTGGGCCAGCAGTCTTGGGGCCAGCGACCTGCACCTCAATCCCATGGCTGACTGTCTCGAAGTCCGGATCCGCTTGGATGGCGTCCTCCATCGTGCGGGCAGCCTGCCCAACTTCGCTCAGAGAAAAATTGTCACCCGGATCAAGGTTTTGGCAGACCTGTTGACGTACAGAACCGACATTCCCCAGGAAGGCCGGATCAGGCTACCAGGCGTAGGACCTGAGATTCGCGTGAGCACGTTTCCTTCCCTTTACGGGGAACGTATTGTGACGCGTTTCTTTCCCGAAGAGACCCGTTTTAAAGTCCTTAATGACCTTGGTTTTCCGGAGGGGATCGTTCAGATTCTTCGCAGGGCTTTGACGGAAACATCCGGTGCTATCTTTATTACCGGACCCGCTGGGTGTGGCAAGACAACCACCATGTATGCCTGTTTGCGGGAACTCACCGAAGAGACGATCCCGCGGAACCTAATGACGGTTGAAGATCCTATTGAGGTGGCAATTCCCGGTGTCATCCAAAGCCAGGTTGACCCACGGGTAGGCTTGGATTTGGCTGCCGCTTTGCGGTACTTGATGAGGCAGGACCCCGAGGTCGTGGCGGTTGGGGAAATTCGAGATCGAACAACGGCGGAAGTGGCCGTGGAAGCCTCTTTGACCGGTCACTTGATCCTGAGCACCTATCACGCGGGCGGAGCTGCCGAGGCAATTGGACGGCTTCTCGATATGGGCATTGAGCCATACCTGATCCGCAGTGGTGTGCTAGTCGTGGTTTCGCAACGACTCTTGCGACAAGTATGCGAGTGCGCGGAATGGACAGGTGATTCAGGTCAGATGCTGGGGTTACCTGTGGACCAGGTGCGAGTAGCAAAAGGTTGCGAGGAGTGTCGTCACACGGGATACGTTGGACGTTTTCCCATCGCTGAGGTCCTTGTCCTCCAAGATGAGGCAATTGGCCGAGCCGTGTTAGATCGTTCAGATGTCATCACTTTGGAGCGGGTAGCGATGGAACGGGGGATGGTGACTCTTTGGGAGAATGCCATAACTGCGGTGAAAGAAGGGCGCACGACCCCGCTCGAGGTACGGCGCGTTCTGGGGTGGGGAGACTACTGGAAGTTGACGGCCTAATGTGCCAACAGGCGGTGTAAGCCCATTCCGGCCCCGAAAAGTCCCGCAACCAGGAGGGCGATCGCCGAAATCCAAAGGCAAATATCCCAGATAAGTCCTGGGCGCAATGCTTCGTGGCATTCTCGATAGCGGTAATACAAGGCCGCCCCGGCCAGCATGGGCAACATGATCGCTTGCATGAAGCCGCTGGCAACGATGAGTGTCACGGGTTCCCGATAGAAAAGGCACGTCACCAAACTGAATAACGGAAAGCCAATGCTAAAGGCGGTCACCCAGCTTTGAGGCGGTCGATCCGGCTGAGACCTTCCACGTCGCACAATGGCGACAGCGTCCGCCGCCACACGGGTGTGGCCAGCCGTTGCCGAGAAAAACGTGGAATACAACACGGCGAACGCGCCAAACAAAAAGAAGGCCTTTGTCCACTCACCGAGCACCGGGACGTACATTTCGCTGAGGTAAGAGATCATCTGACTGCCCGCTGGAATCAGCTCCGAACGGTATAGGACAGCGGCCCCGAGAAGATAGAAGGCTGCCGTCACGAACGTGTAAACCACCATCGACAGAAACGCATCGGCCCGCATCACCCGCATCCATCCCCGCGCTCGTTTTGCCCAACCCGGTGAGTTATCGCGCGGTCCCGTGAAGCGGGCGTAGCCTTTTTCTAGGCACCAATAGGGGTAGGTAATCAATTCGTTGGTCCCCATGCCGATAATTCCGAATGTGGCCAAGGCTGTAGAAAGTGCTAGCCAACGATTGGCAGTTCCGGGAAGCCGAAATGAAAGCCCCTCCCGCAAATCATCCCAAGAGATGGCCCACTCAGGCTTGAACTGGATACCGATCACACAGAATATCGTGACCAGCGTGAAACCGACCACGAGGATTGTGCACACCCATTGGATCATCCCATAGCGACCATAGACGAGAATTGGAATCGTCACCAAGCAGATGATGATGGCCCAGATTAGGTCATCCGTCAGTAAGCCCTCTCGGTTTTCGTAACCCGGACGGGGCCGTTGCATGCGCTGCGCCACCTCTGTTTCAACGGTTTTTTTGTCAACGCTCGCCGTGCCTGCCGATCCAGACCCCTTCGGTTGTTCAAACGATGCTTCTAACTCCCGTCGAATTTGTGCAGCCTCTCGGTCCCATTCCTCCTGCTCTTTGAGAAGCTGTCGAAAGCTTCCATCAATGGGAAGTGCTATAGCCAAGGCCTGGCCAACTCCATGGGCGATCCCACCAAGCTGAGCAAGGCTCACCACAAACATAACCACCCAATACCAAAGCATCCAATGGACCCGCCAGCGTGGCCCAGGCAGACGGTTGATCGCTGCCAAAGTGGTCTGGCCGCTTTCGATGGCGTAACGCCCCAATTCCACCTGAACAAATACCTTGGTGACACAACCAAGCAGAATGATCCACAGGAGCGTAAAGCCTGCTTCTGCGCCAGTGCGCGGAGTCAAAATCAGCTCGCCGGACCCAACCACCGCAGCGGCAATGATCATACCGGGGCCCATTCGCAGGAGCATTTCTCCTAGCCTGACTGGGGCCTCTGCCATGGTCACGCCGCTTGTCTTCACATCTGGACGATTGGAGTCGCTCACGGTCGTTTCTCCTCGGCAAGATGGACCACCCTTTCCAAAACCCGGCCAGTGTGCGGATCCAGGCGATTTCGCAGATAGCCCGCCTTCGCTCCCCTGATGGCGATGCATGCGTCGGTTGCGCCTGAGATTTCCGTGGTACCACACCGGCG
>JAKPII010000455.1 GCA_029549885.1 Planctomycetota bacterium | reverse complement strand
GGACAGTGTGACCGATTCGACCCTGGCTTGCGGAGCGGAGTTGATAGTCCACGCCTATCTTGACGGCCGTGCTCCTGGACTTGAGCGTGTCCGGCAACTGGGTCTGCAAGCACACGTTATACCCGCCCCCGGTACCAGTGAAGATCTAGCTTTGTTGATCGCTTATCACTTGGAGGCGGACCTGATTGCCGCGGTAGGAACCCATTCTAGCGTCGTCGATTTTCTCGAAAAGGGACGGCCGGGTGCGGCCAGCACGTTTTTGGTGCGGATGAAGATCGGCTCCAGACTTGTGGATGCCAAAGGAGTCAGCCAGTTGTATACGGGCCAGCCCGGTACGCGCCATCTGCTGCAAATCAGTGTCGCGGCATTGATCCCCATAGTCTTGGTGGGCCTTTTGTCCGACACTTTGCGTCAGTGGTTGAGGCTACTGGCCCTGGGGCTGCGTCTGGCGTTGGGCTATTGATGAGGGAGTGAGCCCGTGATTATCGATATCCGGCATCATCTTTTTTCATTGGTGAGTGTCTTTTTGGCCTTGGGGCTCGGGATACTGATCGGGACCTCCATCAGCAGCGACGGGAGACTGGTCCAAGAGCAGTCAGCGCGCATTGATGCCATTGAATCGCAGTTGAGTCAGCTTCGGCGCGAGCGTCAGGCAGTAGAGGCTGATTTAGCCCGGACGGAAAACGATCTGGCCCGCTACCGGGAGTTTGGCCAAGAGGTTTTGCCGCGACTGGTGTCGAGGAAGCTGGAAGGTCGTCAAGTCGGTCTTGTGTTCGTAGGCGACAGCCCTGAGATACAACAGGCAGTGAGTGAATTGCTGTGGCTTTCCGGGGCCCGCGTAGACGGAAGTGTAGTGCTTTCGGACGAGGCGCTCGTCGCATCCGGCAAGATCCAGGCTCAGTTGGCTCAAGCCATGGCCGCCGTCTTCTTTGACAATGAAGAGGCACTTGAAGACCAAGATCTTGTTTGGCAACAAAGGCCGGTGGACCGACCCGATTGCATTGTCGTGATCGACGCTACCGGCAGTCCGCGTATTCGTCAATTTGTCTCCGCTCTGTCCGCTCAGGCACCTTCGGCTCAGATCGTTGTCTCTGCAAGTCTGGAATCACCGATAGAGCAGTGGGCGCTGATCAAGCGTCTAGCGGGCGGGGGATAGCTATGGCTAAGCCTGACGTGCGTATCGGTGTGGTGATACCCGCTTGGAACGAAGCGGAGCGCATCGCTTCCACGGTACAGGCGGTGCGATCGATTCCCTCGGTGGATGAGGTGTGGGTGATCGATGACGGATCGACGGACTCGACCGCTTCACAAGCCCGGGCGGCCGGAGCGCGCGTGGTCAGCTTAGAGCGCAACCAAGGCAAGGGCCGGGCATTGGAAGTCGGGGTTCATGCCTGTCCTGCGGAGGTAATCATGGTTTTGGATGCCGATCTTGAGGCTTCAGCTGTGGAGGCCGCGGCTTTATTGCCTCCGGTGTTAAACGGTGAAGCTGATATGACCGTCGCTCGTTTTCCGCGTCAAAGACCGGCGGGTTTTGGGCTGGTTCGAGGGCTGGCGCGCTGGGGGATTCGGCGACTGACAGGCTTGACCATGGAAAGTCCTCTGTCCGGACAACGGGCGGCACGTAAGGAGGTATTTACCGCTGTTCGCTTTGCCGAGGGCTGGGGCATTGAGGTGGCTTTGACCATAGATGCTGCCAGGCGAGGTTACCGGATCAAAGAGATCCCGGTCAATATGACTCACAGGGAGACGCGCAGGGACTGGCAAGGCTTTGTTCATCGAGGCCGGCAGTTCGCAGCCGTAGCCAGGGAACTGATTCCCCGACTGTTGTGGCGAGGAGGACCCGAGTGTTCATCACGTGGTTAGTCGTCTCTGCCGCCCTTTCTTTCATCTTCGGTGCGTGGTTGATCCAACCC
>JAKPII010000332.1 GCA_029549885.1 Planctomycetota bacterium | reverse complement strand
CATTCGAAGAAGTTTCTCATGTGGCTGCCCGGCTCCTTGCCACGATAGAGCTTCCGGACCTCCTCGTCCAGCCACTTCTTGTCGGCCTCGGTGAGCTCTTCAATAGGACGGCCGGTGAGGCTCCCCCGATTAACACGAATGCGTCCGAGTTCACCCTCAATGATAAGTTCATTTGGCCCACTAAGTAGCTTAACGACGTTGCCATTGGGGAGGAGCATGTCGCAGTCGAACGTTTTCGCAACGTTGTAGGCAACCGGCAAATCCTCCCAGCGTCGCTTTCCTAGAAGCGTCTCCAGCATCAATTCACGACCGAGCGGAAACTCATAATTAACCGGCGTCACTTCGATGGGGCCGGTTTCTTCGCCATCTAATGCCCAAATCCCGATGTCTGTGTGGTGCACTCCCCAATCGGTGACTTGTCCGCCGGAGTACTCGAACCACCAGCGGAAATTCCACCCGATGCGATTCTCGCAGAAGGGCACCTTGGGGGCCTGGCCGAGCCAAAAATCCCAGTCGAGGAACTCCGGTGGATCCGTGTTGGGGAAAGGTCCACCCGCTGTTGCCTGGCCAACAGAACTGATGGCCTTCAGCTTCTTCCCCAAACGCCCACTTCGTGCCATGACAACGGCTTTCAGGAACATCGAGTTGAATTCACTTCGCTGCTGTGTTCCAACCTGAAAAACGCGGCCAGTGCGGCGAACGGCCTCGCAAATGAGCTTGCTCTCTTCGATGGTGAGGGTCAGGGGCTTTTCGCAATAAACGTCCTTGCCCGCCTTCATGGCGTCGATGGCAATCTTCGTGTGCCAGTGGTCGGGCGTGCCAATGGTTACGGCATCGACATCCTTGCGATCCAACACCCGGCGATAGTCCGTATAAACCTGACATCGCCCTTCAAATGGCTTGGCAAAATTCTCAGCGTTCAGACGATGGACATCGGCGCATGCCACCAAGTTCCCCAACTGTGCGGCCTAGCGCCCGATGTCGCTTCCGCGACCACCAACACCAATGGCGGCGATGTTAAGTCGCTCGTTCGGCGACTCGGCCCAAGAAAACGGTGTCACCCAAACGTGCGGGACAAAAACGGCAGCCGCCGCACCGATACTCCCTTTCAAAAGATCACGCCGTGTGGCCTTGAAACGACCCATCGAAACCTCCTCACTATTGGGACTTGGAAAGCCGTTGCGGAAAGCCAATCGCAAGACCAAATTATAACAATAATCCCATCCGTTGCGATTCTCAACTTGCCCGGCAAACAGTTTGTATCATAAGGTTGTGCTCGGTTACCCCGAGGAACTGGTTTCTCCAAGGTGCGATGAACGCGGGCCACCGATCGAGAACATAAAAAAGAACAATACTGTTCGGCGCCGTCCTCGCAATACTACGGCGAACTCTGGGTGCCGGAATTCGAAAAGCCCTGTCAAGCGCCATCACAAGGTACCGTGGATTGCAAATATAGGAATGGGAAAAGAAATGGAAGCCGTAACTATGTCCCTTCGCCCCAGCCAAACAAAGATCGTGGCCACCTTAGGACCGGCAAGTGATTCGTACGACACCATTTGTAGCCTCATCCGCGCAGGGGTTGATGTCTTTCGTCTTAATACTGCCCATGGTAGCCTCGACGAGCACGGAGAGCGGCTCCGTCGTATTCGCCAAGCAGAGCGCGAAGTTGGTTGG